>NZ_JBFLAB010000016.1:0-83626 GCF_040742695.1 Microbulbifer discodermiae
CCTTAAATCCCTGCAGTCCGCCACCCAGGATCTGGGCATTACGCTGTTCAAATCCCTGGAGCCCAGCCTGCGCAAAATCAGTAGCGTGTTTACCGGCCTGGTTCGCCGCACCGGCGAGGCCCTCAAAGCCTATCCGCAACTGACGAAAGTGCTGGGCACCATCGCCGCTATTTTCGCGGTACTGCTTACCCTGGGCGGCGCCCTGGTGTTCAGCTTTGGTGCCCTGATGATGGCCACCGCCGGCCTGCGTATTGCCATGGCCGCCGCCGCGCCGGTGTTCAGTGGACTGGGAACCCTGCTTTTATGGCTCAAGGCCAGCGTCATTCCCGCGGTGCTGGCCGGTTTTAAAACCCTGTTCGTTTTTCTGCTCACCAATCCCATCGGCTGGGTGCTGCTGGCCATCGCCGGCGCCGCTTTTTTGCTGATGAAATACTGGCAGCCCATCAGGGCATTTTTTGCCGGCCTGTGGGGCGAACTGGTTCAGGGCGTGCGGGTCTTTTGGCAGGGGATCACCCAATACTTCGGTGCTCTATGGGAGGTGATCGCCGGGATTTTTACCGGGGACGGCAACCGCATCCGCGCGGGATTCGCGCAATTGTGGACCATCATCAACGATATTCTCGGCGGCTGGCCGGACAAACTCATGGCCTGGGGCGGGGCGCTGATCGACGGCCTGGTGGCCGGCATCAAAGCCAAAATCGGCGACCTCAAAAATGTCATCACCGGCGCCGCCGGCAGCGCCATCGAATTTTTTAAGGACAAGCTGGGCATTCGTTCCCCCAGCCGGGTTTTTGCCGGCTTTGGTCGCGACACCATGGACGGTTTTAGCCGCGGCCTAAACACACGGCAGAACCAACCATTGCGTCAACTGGATCATTTTAACCGCCGCCTGCGCGGTCTCGGTGCCGGCCTCGCTATCGCCGCCACCACCATGCCCGCCGTCGCCATCGACCAGCGCCCGCCGCTCTCCGCCCAGCGCCAGGCCCCCGCGGAAGCGTCCATCGGGCCGGTCACCATCAATATTTATCCCGCTTCCGGTATGGATGCCGCGGCCATCGCAAGCCTGGTGCGCGAGGAAATCGAAAATCTGCAGCGGGAGCGCCAAGCCCGCCGTCGCGCCAGCCTGCGCGACTACGACTGAGGCAAAAAAATGATGATGAGCCTGGGCCTGTTCGCCTTTTCCCTGTCCTCCGCCGCCTACCGGGATCTGCAGCGGCAAACCGCCTGGCGCCATGCCGGTAGCGACCGCATCGGCGCCCGCGCCGCCACCCAGTTTCTCGGCCCAGGCAATGACACCATTACTTTGAGCGGATTAATCGCCCCCGACTTAACCGGCGACCCCGCCTCCCTTAACACATTGCGGGACATGGCCGACCGGGGACAAGCCTGGACCCTGGTGGACGGCAATGGCAACGTCCACGGTGCCTGGGTGATTGAATCCCTGCAGGAAAGCCGCAGCCTGTTTTTTGCCGACGGCAGCGCCCGGCGCATTGAATTTAAGTTGCAGCTCAAACAAGTGGACCGACTGTGAGCAGCCACAGAATACCCGCCTGGCGTGTCACCCTCGACGGCCGCGATCTCACCGACACCCTGGCCCCGCGTCTTGTTGAACTCAGCCTCAGCGAACACCGCGGTGGCGAAGCCGACGAGCTCACCCTGCGGCTGCAGGATCACGACGGTCGCTTGGCGCTGCCTGAACGCGGTGCGCAACTTACCGTCGCCCTGGGCTGGCAGGACAGCGGCCTGCGGAACAAAGGCCGTTTTCGCGTCGACGAAATCGAACACAGCGGCGCTCCCGATCGTCTCACCTTGCGCGCCCGCAGCGCCGACCTCACCGCAGCACTGCGCAACCGCCGCGAGCGCAGCTGGGATCAGACCACATTGGGCCAGATCCTGAAAACCCTCGCCGGCGAACACCAACTTACCCCGCGTATTGCCGCTGACCTGGCCCGGATAGCCATCCCCCACCTGGACCAGACCGAAAGCGACGTCAACCTGTTAACCCGCCTCGGCAAGCGCCACGACGCCGTCGCCACCATCAAGGCCGGCCGGTTGTTGTTTTTTCCCGTGGGAAAGGGCACCAATGCCAGCGGCACGCCCCTGCCCACTGCCACGATTCGTCACCGCGATGGCGACCGCCACCGCTACCATATCGCCGACCGCGACAGCTACACCGGCGTGCGCGCCGACTGGTACGACAGCGAAAACGCCGAGCGCAAAACTGTGTTGGTGGGGGCCGGCGACGATGCCAAACAACTCAAGGAAACCTTTGCCAGTGAACAGGAAGCCAAACAGGCGGCGCAAGCCGAGTGGCAACGTATCCAGCGCAGCCTGGCCACCATGAGTTACCAACTGGCCCTGGGCCGCGCCGACCTCTATCCCGAGCAGCCGGTGCGGCTCGAAGGCTTCAAAACGGAAATCGACGGGACCGACTGGCTGATTGCCAGCTGCCGTCACACTGTCGGGGGCCAGGGTTTTACCACGGCGATCGAGTTGGAAACCAGAACAACTATATAAGGGTAGAGTGGTGTCGGTTTAACGGTTATTATTAGCGGTATAATAATCGGGGGATTTATTCCTCGAATAAGTATTAATCGGCAGTTGCTCTCCCTCTGGAAGTTAGGCTGGCCTTTTAGCCCGACCAAAGATAGACGTTAAGTATACTCAAAGCATATGAGAGACTTGAGAGACATATTCTTTTTCATTTTCTGGTATTTTCTTTTTTTCCTGATAGGCCTTGGGATTGCCTACCTTACAGTTAGTCAATCCCATCCGGAACTATCACAGTATGAGATTGGTTATAAGATAGGGAGGAGTGGAGGATTGTTATTAGGAATACCATTTCTCTTATCTATTGCTGGGTGGGTTACTGGCAAGCTTCCAGGATTTAGTAAAAATAAAAGCTGATTGCCAGCAACCACGACACTGTCGGTGGGTAAGATTTTACTGCTGCTATTTATTAACCCGGAAAATAATTTGGTTGCCGGGTTAATAATCCGGAGTCGGTTGGGATGACGTGCAACTGTATACGTTTTAAGAAAATGTGTGAACTGACCTGTACATGCGCTGACAGGAGGCTATGTCCCTCCTGCTCGCGCTTGCCAGTTTGAGGTATTTTCTTAGTCTTGCTCCCTCTTCAAAGGTCGTCAACAGAATTTTGACCATTCTCTACGGATCTAAAATCAGGTAAGCGGCGCCTAGTTTAACTTTCCGGCTGGCAATCAAGCCGTATCTGGGAGACAATCAGTAATGGTAAAGCCGGTGAAAGTGATCACCTCGCTGAAAAACACAGGTTTTGCAGATGGAAGGTTTATTTTTTAACAATGGTGAATTCGTGAGTAGAAAATTCTCTACGGCTCACCACTAAATAACAGAGCAGATTATGAATAAAGGTGTGGTTAAGTGGTTCAATGCAGATAAAGGCTTTGGCTTCATTACCCCGGAGGATGGAAGCAAAGATTTATTTGTCCATCATTCAGAAATTAAGAGTGGCGGTGGCTTTGCTGTGCTCAACGATGGGCAGCAGGTTGAATATGAAATAGGCCAAGGCCAAAAAGGTCCATGTGCAAATAATGTCCGCCCACTCTAATTCGAATAAATCATCGATAAGAATTTAACCTTGTTGACCCAGGCCCTTGCTGAGCGCATACAAATATGGGCCTGCAACTCAAAAAGTTAGGTTCTGGTTAAAGCCGTTCTAATTCAGGAGAGCCACGGAGAGTCTGCAAAAAACAATGCAATCCGTGGAACTTCTGGAAGGTTTTCAGACTGGATTAAAGCTTCTGCTTAAGCTTTCAGTTGTCGGTCGTTTTTAATCTTGCGTGGACACAATGTGGACACTTCAACGAAAAAAGGCAATACCAACTAAATTGATATCGCCTTTTAGCGTCTATAACTTTTTGATTTTGTTATATTTTACTGGCGCGCTCGGGAGGATTCGAACCTCCGACCGCCTGGTTCGTAGCCAGGTACTCTATCCAGCTGAGCTACGAGCGCGTGGTTGCGGACTATAGTGAGTCAACCTTGTGGAGTCAACTCCTTTTTAAGCTTTTTTCGAAAAAAATCCTTAAAAATCCGTAAGTTAGCCAGCTCAAGCGGCTTGGTTGGAACGCCGCTTCAACTGGCTAGGGCGCGCATTCTGCCCCGGGGTGGACGGTTTTGCAAGTGCTTTTTGCGGGGGCCGGTGGGCCGTCAGGCGGCTTCTGATACCCGCTTCGCGGTTGCTCTTTCAAGCTCGCCTTCAAAGCAGTGTTCAAGGATATGGGGGTCCCGGTGGCGCTTGATGCGGTCGAAGAAGGTTTGGGCCTCCGGATAGGCGAGCTTCAGGTAGGCGAGCCACTGTTTGACTCGGTTACCCAGATGCCGGGCGGGGTAGAGTTCGCAGGTGGTGAGGTAGTAGTTCTGCAGTATTGCTACCGCTGCCGCCCAATCCATGGGCGGCGATTTGGTGCCGGCACACAGGGCTTTGACTCGCAGGCCGAGGTCGGGACGCGCCAACAGACTGCGCCCAAACATAAAAGCGTCACATCCGGTGATCTCCCGGCAGCGGCGAAACTCATCGGTTGTCCAGATATCGCCATTGGCAATCACTCGCAGGCTGACTTGCTGCCGAATCTCACCGATATACTCCCAGTATGCGGGGGGGCGGTAGCCATCGACTTTGGAGCGGGCGTGCACGGCCAATTCACCGGCCCCGCCGGCTTCGGCAGCGCGGGCGTTGTCCAGATAGCTGGATCTGTCCCGATAGCCCAGGCGGATCTTGGCGGAAACAGGAATATGTTCCGGGGTGGCCCGCCGTACGGCGGCGACGATGGCCTCGACTCTCTGAGGGCTCTGTAACAGACAGGCGCCGCCATCACTGTTGTTGACTGACTTGGCGGGGCAGCCGAAGTTCAGATCGATGGCGCGCGCACCGGCTTCTACCGCCACGGCGGCATTGTAGGCCATCGCCTGGGGATTGCCGCCCAACAGCTGCAGCCGTACCGGTACGCCGCTGGGCGTTGTGGCCTGGTGTTCCAGTTCGGGGCAGCGGCGGATAAACACCCTTCGGGGCAGCTTGGTCTGGGTCACCCGTACGAACTCAGTGACACAGACATCGATTCCACCAATGGCCGATAGCAGAGCACGTAGATGGTGGTCTATGACCCCTTCCATGGGGGCCTGGTATATCCTCGGTGGCAATATTTCAGTCTGTATGCTCATCTTGGGCCGCTGAGGGAACATCTGGGCGGCGCATTGTAGCAATTGAGGCCTTTTACCTGAACCAGTGCATCAGTCTCTGAAGAGCCTGCTCGGGAGCTTGAAACCGGGCCTGCCGATTGGGTTGCTGTAGGTCGTGTAGGGATTGCACCTGGCTGGGCGCCAATGTTGACCGGGTGCTTTCATGGTTGCGAGTGAAACTAATAAGTGTTTGATTTTAAAGGAATCCTGTACTGATAATAGCCGCGGCCAGGGCGACTTGGGGATAGGGAGCCCTCCCCGGAGTGGGCCGGTGTTGGCGCTCAGTGGCCCAGCTACGGGCTGTTGCGAGTGACCTATTGCGAGTGATAATGATGTCCATCTCAGCGACCGGCCAGATGGCCTGATACAAGGGGAATAAGGTGGAAGACTCGCTGCTACAGCAGGGGCTGGACATCACACTGTTCGGCATGGGGATCGTTTTTTCTTTTCTACTGGTGTTAGTGATTGCCACGGGCTTTATGTCCCGCATCGTTACGCGCAGTTTTCCCGAACCGGAAGACGCGCCCCCCCTGTCAAACCCGCAGAGTGATTCCGATCGACTGAAGGCCATTGTCAGGGCTGCTATCGAGCAGCATCGCAACCGCAACAAGCGCTAGATGGGGTATTGCGCTGCATAAGTTGAAGAATTTGCCGAGAGAGACAATTCATGACTGAGGTTAACAAGCCGCTGGGAATTACCGATGTGGTCTTGCGCGACGCGCACCAGTCACTTTTCGCCACTCGCATGCGCCTGGACGATATGCTGCCGATTGCGGAAAAACTGGACCAAGTGGGGTTCTGGTCGCTGGAATCCTGGGGAGGGGCCACTTTTGACGCATGTATTCGCTTTTTGGGTGAAGACCCGTGGGAGCGTATTCGGGAGCTGAAAAAGGCGATGCCGAATACCCCGCAGCAGATGCTGTTTCGCGGACAGAATATTCTCGGTTATCGCCATTACGCCGATGATGTGGTGGATAAGTTTGTCGAACGCGCGGCGGTAAACGGTGTCGATGTGTTCCGTATTTTCGATGCCATGAACGATATGCGCAATTTGCAGACTGCGCTCAGTGCGGTGAAAAAGCAGGGCAAGCACGCCCAGGGCACCATTTCCTATACGGTAAGCCCAGTGCACACTTTGGATTTGTGGGTGGATCTGGGCCGGCGGCTGGAAGACATGGGGGCCGATTCCATCGCGATCAAGGACATGGCGGGCTTGCTGCGTCCCTATGAGGGCTATCAACTGGTGAAGCGGTTGAAGGCGGCGGTGAATATCCCGATTCATATGCAGTGCCACGCTACCACCGGTCTCTCCACGGCCACGGCACTGAAGTGTGTGGAGGCGGGGATCGACAATGTGGATACCGCTATTTCTTCCATGTCCATGACCTATGGCCACAGCCCTACCGAAACGCTGGTGGCGATTCTGGAGGGCACTGATCGCGACACCGGGCTGAATATCGAGCTGTTGGGGGAGATTGCGGATTATTTTCGCGAGGTGCGGAAGAAATACGCTAAGTTCGAGGGTTCGCTGCGCGGGGTGGACTCCCGTATCCTGGTGGCCCAGGTGCCGGGCGGCATGCTCACCAATATGGAAAACCAGCTGCGGGAGCAGGGGGCGGAGGATCGCTTCGACGAGGTGCTGGAGGAGATTCCACGGGTGCGCAAAGACCTGGGCTACATACCCCTAGTTACGCCCACGTCGCAGATCGTCGGTACCCAGGCGGTGCTGAACATACTCACAGGTGAGCGCTACAAGTCGATTTCCCGGGAAACGGCGGCGGTTTTGAAAGGGGAGTATGGGGCCACACCGGCTGAGGTTAACCAGGAGTTGCAGGCCCGGGTCCTCGACGGGGGAGAGGCAGTTACCTGCCGTCCTGCAGATCTGCTGGCACCTGAGCTCGACAAGCTGCAGGAGGAGCTGCTTGGCAAGGCGGAACAAGAGGGTATAGCACTGACGGATGGCGAAGGCGAAATCGACGACGTGTTGACCTATGCGCTGTTTCCGCAGATTGGCCTCAAGTTTCTCAAGAATCGCGGCAGGCCGGAGGCTTTTGAGCCGGTGCCAACCGGCGCGGATACGGCGCCGGCAGTGACCAACGAAAAGGGTGAGGGTGTTTACACGGTAACCGTTGAAGGGCAGGTCTATACGGTAACGGTGGCCGATGGCGGTGATGTGACCGGGATGGTGCCGGTTTCCCCTGGGGCGGCTGCAAACGGTGGCGATGACAGGCCTGTGGCGAGCGCAGACCACACGGTATCCGCGCCGCTGGCCGGCAACATTTTCAAGGTATTGGTAAAGCCAGGTGATCAGGTGGCCGAAGGTGAAGTCATCATTGTATTGGAGGCGATGAAGATGGAAACGGCCATCAGTGCGCCGCGCTCCGGTGGTGTGAGCAATGTGGCGGTCAAAGAGGGCGATTCGGTGGCGGTGGGTGATGCCCTGCTGTCCATCGCCTGACCGGGGAAGATTGTGGATAACTTGCTAAATCTCTGGCTGTCTTCCGGCGTCGCGCAGATATCGTTTGGGCAGCTCGCTATGATCCTGGTGGGCCTGCTGCTGCTGTTTCTGGCAATCCGCAAGAATTTTGAGCCGCTGTTGCTGGTACCCATAGGGTTCGGCGGCATTCTCGCCAATATACCCGGGGCCAATCTGGCGCTGCCTGCGGCGGAAGCGGCACTGCTGTCCGGCGACAACGGTGTTTTGTTGCAGCTGACACAACTTCTGGGCCCGGAACATCTGGTTTCGCTCCAGGATTTGAAGCAGGCGCTGGCCGATGCTCCGGCGTCGGTGCAGGCACAGGCGGCACAGATTGCCCGGGACGCGGGCTTCAATAACGGCATGCTATACAATTTTTACTCCGTTGCGATTGCCTCGGGGGTAGCGCCGTTGGTGATTTTTATGGGGGTGGGCGCGATGACAGATTTCGGTCCGCTACTGGCCAATCCCCGCACGCTGTTTTTGGGGGCGGCGGCGCAGTTTGGGATTTTTGCCACGGTCCTGGGTGCGGTGGCTATGTCCGCCACGGGCATAGTGGATTTTTCCATCGCGGATGCGGCGGCTATCGGTATTATTGGGGGGGCCGATGGCCCTACGGCAATCTACGTGTCCAGCCTGCTGGCGCCGGACCTGCTCGGTGCCATTGCGGTTGCAGCCTATTCCTATATGGCGCTGGTGCCGCTGATTCAGCCACCGATAGTGCGCGCGCTGACGACGCCAGCGGAGCGCAAAATCGAAATGGTGCAATTGCGCCATGTGAGCAAGCGGGAAAAGATAACTTTTCCGCTGCTGTTGCTGATTCTGGTGGCTCTATTCCTTCCGGATGCGGCGCCCCTGCTGGGTATGTTCTGTTTTGGGAACCTGATGCGGGAGTGTGGCGTGGTGTCACGCCTGTCGGATACTGCGCAAAATGCACTGATCAATATCACTACGATTTTTCTCGGCCTATCGGTGGGCTCCAAGCTGGCGGCGGACAAGTTTCTGGACCCGAAGACGCTGGGCATTCTGGCCTTGGGGATAGTGGCTTTTGCGATTGGTACCGCCGCAGGCGTGTTGATGGCCAAGCTTTTGAATCTGGTCAGCAAAAACAAGGTGAATCCACTGATTGGTTCCGCCGGCGTGTCTGCGGTGCCTATGGCGGCGCGGGTGTCCAACAGGTTGGGGCTGGAGGCCAATCCGCAGAATTTCCTTCTGATGCACGCTATGGGGCCCAATGTCGCCGGCGTGATTGGATCGGCAGTCGCTGCGGGGGTGATGATCACCATGGTGCGCGCCATGGGTGGCTGACAGAGTAGAGTGGGCTGGCAGCGGGGGCCTTCTCCCTATGCCGTCGACTTGACAGAACTGAGGTCACCCGGCCTGTCTACCGCCAGTGCTGGTCCCCGCCTGGGATGAAACCGCGACAATGCTACCCGACTGTCTGGCCACACCCGCTGGATTGTGGCGGAGGCGTGCTATGATAGGCGCCTTTTTGTTCTGTCGGGCGTTCACGCACGCCCATGGGAGAGAGTATGTCCTGGTTGGGTGCGGGCATTGGTGCCGGAATAGGCCTGGTGTTTGGCGGGCCTATCGGCGCGGCCCTGGGTGCCTGGATAGGCGGTTCATTTGGCTCGGGGGTGAAGCGTGTGACCGCTGGTGCCGGGCAGCTGGGCCGGGATGGCGCCCAGACGGTTTTCATCGTTACCCTGTTTTCCATGCTGGCGAAGATGGCCAAGGCGGACGGGCAGGTCTCTACGGCTGAGATCCAGCTGATTGAGCGTTTTATCCAGGATAACCTGCGTTTGAGCGCTGAGGATCGCAAGCAGGCGATCAAGATTTTTGACAACGCCAAAAACGACTCCTTCAGCATCTACGAGTATGCACAGCAGTATCACCAGCTGGTGCGCAATCAGGGTATGCGGGAGATGGTCTACCGCCTGTTGTTTGCGGTGGCCTATGCGGACGGCACCCTGCATGCCAACGAGGAGGCTATTCTACGCCGTCTTCCATCCTATCTGGGGCTGAGCGAATCCCTGTTTGCCGCCATGCAGGCGGAATTCGACCGGCGCGCCCCGGCGGCGGCCGGCAGTCTGCAGCAACACTACGACGTCCTGGGCTGCAGTCCGGACACCAGCGATCGCGATTTGAAGCTCGCCTACCGGCGCAAAGCGGCGGAATTTCACCCGGACAAGATCGCCGCCAAGGGCCTGCCGGAAGAATTTATGCGCTATGCAGAAGACCAGATGAAGAGTATCACGGTGGCGTATGACACCATCGTGGAGGCGCGCAAGCGCAGTGTCGAAGTCACGTCCTGATCGCCTTCAGGCAGTTGAGACGGGGAGTGTCCTTAAATGAGCCAGGCCGAACAGATAGAAGAGAAGTTGGTTGCCGCTTTTGCACCACAGCACATTGAGGTGCAATGTGAAAGCCATATGCACAATGTTCCGGCGGGGTCGGAGATGCACTTTCGCGTGGTGCTGGTGAGCGAGGCTTTTGCCGGGGTGCGCAAAGTCAAGCGCCACCAGCAGGTATACGCGGCCTTGGCGGCGGAGATGGAGACTTTTGTCCATGCCCTGGCGCTGCATCTATATAGCCCCGAAGAGTGGGGGGGAGAGGCGCCACTGAGTCCGCAGTGCCTGGGCGGGGAAAAAGGGCAAAAATAAACGCCGTATCCTCCGGTCTGCGGACTTGTTTCGCCGCCGGAATTTAGCGCGGCTTTCACCATTAAAAAGCTGTTTTCGCCGGCGTTATCAGGTTGCTGGCGGCTGCTTTAATTTCTTCGTCGGTTTTTTCCCTCTTTGGAAATTCCACTGATTGCCCTATCCAAAGATTATTCCGCCATAAAAAGAATTTACACGTCAATTTTACGCTGATGTTCCAATTTACAGCCTTATTTTTGGGTGTTTTTTCTACAGCCGTTTTTTTTCCTGTCTAGACTGAAGGTTGATTGGGTTAATTGCTGTTCAATTTGCCGAATATCAATGGAGTTTTTTCTATGAAAATGACGCGCATTCTAACACCCCTGGCACTGGCTGTATCCGCTACGCTCGGAACACAGCAGGTGCTGGCGGGACCTTCCGGCTATGAGCCAGTCGGTCCGCCGAAGCTGTACCATGCCGGTACTGCGGTGGTCCGCTTGGGTGGTAGCTATGTGGATCCAGACAACACCAACGCAAGCCTGAGAAACCCGGATATTTTTCCGGAGTTCGTTGTGGATGGCCGGCGCGGGTTTGACTTCGACTTGGACTCCGAGTGGTCCTGGCAGTTCAGCGCTATGTTCATGCCATTTGACCACTTTAGCGTCGAGTATATGTATGTTGGTGAATCCAGCCATGATACCGACATTCGAGTGGACAATTTTGTAAACGACGGCTTCCGCCGCAATTTCCGCTTGAATGATCTGGATCGCACCACCAACGTGTTGACGGTGAACTGGTTCCCGGTATGTCCGGAGTCCTGGGTTCAACCCTATGTGGGTATCGGAACCCATTACACGGACTTCGACAGTGTCCGGGTCAGAGAGCCTGTCAACGAAGCGCTGGCTGTTGTGGGCGACGCTGTGGGCCCGGCACGCTTGAGTGTGGGCAGCAGCTGGGGCTGGGTCGGCCAGGTAGGGATTGACATCCTGTTTGGGCGCGACAGCAACTGGTTGGTGAATGCGTCCGCAATATACCTCGATATGGATCTGACGGCGGATCTGGACTATGCAGTCCGCGGTTTGACCAACGATGACGAGGAGCGTCTGTTTTACAACTCGGTAAGGACCAAGTTTGATCCGGACCCCTGGTTGTGGAACATAGGCATCGGCTATAAGTTTTAACGCTTAGCCACCGATGAAAAAAGGCGCTGCGGCGCCTTTTTTCATGTCTGGTGGTTGTTGCCACAGTTAAAGCGGGGCTATGTCCCGCTTTAACTGTGGCTGGGAAAGGAAAATTGTGCACTCTCCCTTACACCACCGGCGGGCCAGCGCTGGGTGATGGTTTTGCGCAGGGTATAGAAACGTACCGAGTCGGGACCATAGGCGTGCAGATCACCGAAGCGGGAGTGTTTCCAGCCACCGAAGCTCTGGTAGGCCACGGGCACCGGTAGTGGCACATTGATGCCCACCATGCCTATCTTGATATTGTCGCTGAAGTAACGTGCCGCCTCGCCGTCACGGGTGTAGATACAGGTCCCATTGCCGTATTGATGGCGATCTATAATATCCATGGCTTCCTGCAGGGAGTCAACGCGCATCACGCACAGCACGGGTCCGAAGATTTCGTCCCTGTGCACAACCATTCCCTCGCGGACGCGATCAAACAGGTTGGCACCCAAGAAATTGCCGTTGCCAAAGCCGGGCACCTGCATGCCGCGGCCGTCAACCGCCAGCTCAGCACCCTCTTCGACACCTTGGGCAATATAGGATTCCACTTTTTCCTTGAGGGCACGACTCACCAGTGGACCCATGTCGTTGCGGTTGTCCATGCCGTCGCCGATCTTGAGCCGGCTTATCTCCTCGGACAGCTTCGCAACCACTATGTCCGCTGTGGTGTCACCCACGACAACGGCAACGGATATGGCCATACAGCGTTCGCCACAGGAGCCGTAAGCGGCACCCATCAGTGAGCTGACCGCATTGTCCAGGTCGGCGTCGGGCATAATCACCGCGTGATTCTTGGCACCTCCGAACGCCTGTACCCGTTTGCCATTGGCGGTGCCGGTGGTATAGACGTGTTCGGCGACCGGTGTGGAACCGACGAAACTCACGGCCTGAACCCTCTCATCGGTCAATAGCGTATCCACGGCTTCTTTGTCGCCGTTGACAACATTGAGAACTCCGGGGGGGATGCCGGCTTCGAGTCCCAATTCAGCGATAAACAGGGCGGCACTGGGGTCCCTCTCCGAGGGTTTCAGTACAAAGGTGTTACCGCAGGCAATCGCCATGGGCCACATCCACAGCGGCACCATGGCAGGAAAATTGAATGGGGTGATGCCGGCGCAGACCCCTAACGGCTGGAACTCGCTCCAGGCGTCGATGCCAGGGGCCACATCCCTGCTGTGTTCACCTTTGAGCAGCTCAGGTACGCCGCAGGCATATTCCACATTCTCTATGCCCCGCTGCAATTCACCCATGGCATCGTTCAAAACCTTCCCGTGTTCCCGCGTCAGCAGAGCGCAGACCTTGTCCGCATTCCGTTCCAGCAGATCCTTGAGCCGGAACATAATCCGCGCGCGCTTTACGGGCGGTACTTGGCGCCAGGAGGGATAGCTGGCCTGGGCGGTGGCAATGGCCTGCTCGACGGTGGCCCTACTGGCCAGGGCGACATTCGCCAGCTCCTCATTGGTGGAGGGATTGAAAATAGGCTGCTGGCGTGGATCCGGAGCCATCCTTTTGCCGTTGATTAGGTGCTCTATAACCGTCATGTATGTTCTCCTCTTCCCATGGCGTTATTTTTTTCGTGCCCCCAGGGTATCGGCTCGCGATCTCCGAAAACCTGTTGGCCGGTGCCTTTTGCCCGATAGCACCAACTGCGGCTCTTGCGGGTTATTTTCTATAACCTGCCCGTGTGGCAATGGCGTGCAGGGTGCAAGTTTCGTCCCGGTTCCTGCGGGTCCAGAGCCAAGGGAAACATTGCGTAACCTTCCCTCCTGCCCGAAAAACCAACAGTCGGGTGGGCCAGTGTGCACTACCTGCTAGGGATTGCAATTGCCCTGAATTTCTTCGCTGATTACTTTGTGTCTGTGGAAGGTGGGTTTGATGGTCTGGCCGCCATTGGAGGATGGGTTTTGATCGGGGTGGCTGGTCTGTCGCCTGACACCCGGGTGGATAATTCCCGGTGTCCCTTGTCCGGGCCTCCGGCTGGCCCGGGGTCGGTATGGCGGCGAATATGAAGCTATTACCCGGCAACTTAGTGAGTTGCCGGGTTAGGGCCTGTTCACACTAGCTGAGTTTGCTCAGTTAGTGCGGACAGGCCCTAGCAGGCTGTTGAAATTCGAAGAATTTTGACGCCTGCTACCGGAATATGGATGTTCCGGCAAAATCGGCGACGCCTAAGTCGTTGATTTTGGGAGAAAAGTGAAAATCACATTTTTCACTTTTCGTGTTTTGAAAAAGGCAGGATGCCTTTTTCAACAACCTGCTAGTTATTCAGAGAGGTATACGGATTACCACGCCCCCCATAGTCTCTCCCAATTCGAAATCCTTGCGCGGACTGTCCACATGGTCGTTGTGGCAGCTGACACAAGCGGGGGATACGGCCACATCCGGATAGACAGCGGTGAAATATTCAGTATCCCCCAGTTTCTCGGTGCCGTAAAAATTCTTACCGGGATTGTCAATGATGAATTGCAGTCCCTCTTTCTCCATGTCTGTCCGGGGTTTGTTCTGCTTGTTGATCGCCCACAGGGAGAGCAGGGCATAGTTAAACCCGGCTTTCTGTTCCGCCACCCGCTCAGACCCCATACGCATCATCTGGGCCGGTAGGGGCAGTGCCTTTTTGTCTTGCCAATGCTCGTCCGCATCGATGACTTTTTCGTCGTTCTGCAGGCGGTTGACCACATTTTTCGTATAGCTGGTCCGGTCGGCCTCGATCACGGCAAAAATCGCATCGGACATTCTCTGTGGGGTGACTCCGCTTGTTTCAGAGCAGGCTGTGAGCAGTGATACCGCCGCGACAATGATGTAGACAAAGGTGCGCATGGTTTTCCCCTCCTAATGGGACATTGCTGGATTCATCTGGCTCTAATTGGACCGGATCCGCGCGATGCGATCGCGAATAAGTTGAAAAGTGTCGTGGTTTGCGGGTGGCGTAGTGGTGAAATTACCGCGCACCAGGGGTTTGTTGGCCAGGGCCGACACCGCAAATTCAATTTCGTGACAGCTCAGGCACACTGGCAGCATCTTTTCGTTGGGTCGCAGGTTGTGATTCTGGTTGTGGTTGACTGTCACCCTTTCCTTATGGGTTTCCCGCGGCAGATGGCAGTTGGCGCAGCTGACCCCATCGGGACTGTTATCCCTCCACTGGCGGAAATGGGCCGACTGGCGATAGGCGAGGCTGTGTTCATCGTCGTGACAGCCGAGACAGGCCTCTACAGCCGCATAGCGCGTATCTGTTTTATGAGGTCCGTGGCAACTGACGCAACTCAGCTCCCCAGGGGCGTCGGCCTTCATGGGCAGTGTGGCTTTGGCTGGGGAGATGTTGCCGTTATTGAGGGAAAAATCCCCGGGGAGGCTGGCCGACAACCGCATGCCGTGCTTGCCGGCGGTGAACGCCAGCTCTTGCTGCGAGTGGCATTGGCCGCATTGAGTCAGGATTTCCGCACTGTTGAACTGGACCTTTCCCTCCTGGTGACAGTCGCTGCAATTGACAGCGGCCAGGGCGTGCGAACTATCCGACCAGGCGGCGATGATATTCGCCGTGTCCGCCTGTGTATGCAGGTCCGCATCCGAACCGGTCAGTGGTGTTTTATCCGGGTTTTCCTCGCGCCACTTGGCCAGGCTGTTACGCACCGGCAGATGGTTGACCGGTGCCGGAAGGCTGGGGTGCAGCTGCCGGGTAAGGAAATCTTCGTAGAGATAGCGGTTGTCATGATAATTGTGGCAGCCAGCACTGGCACAGGTGGCAAAATCCAGGTCCCGATGGCTGGGCCTGTCGCTGGCAATATCCCGGTGGCAATGGAAACAGAAGTCGCCCGCGAGGGTGACACCCATGGCCCCAGTGATTTCCGGCTTGTGTTCGGTATGACAGGTGACGCAGCGGCGGGCATCCAGTTTTGCCAACAGAGGGGCATTGCGCGGGTCGAGGAATTTCTTGCCGGGGTGGCTGTCGTTGGCAGTGGCCAGCTCGTCGGCGTGACAGTTCAGGCAGGCCTGCTGCATGAAATCCTGGCCGGCAAAGCCATCCCCATGACAGCTGGTACAGGCCAGTTCAATCTGGTGGTGCCCGTGGCTGGTGGCGCCGCCGAGAAAGAAAGTTTTGTCCGAGGCTTCGAGGTTGTAGGCGATAACGGCGCCAATCAGCAGAGTTATCAGTACACCGTAATGCCAGAATTTGAACTGCAACTTTTTCATTTAGAAGTAATACACCGCCAGTATGTGGTAGAACAGCAACACGGGCAGTGCCCAGAGTAATGCGTAGTGCACACGCGACCACCACTTGCGGTGTTCACGCAGTTTCATATCGGTCCAGTGGTGGTTTCGCGCCATAAACACACCCACCAGCGAGCCGGTGGTGGTTGCGGCGAGAAACACCAGCATCAGGGCGAGGTTGAGGTTTTCCCCCAGGCGGAAGCCGGTGTGAACAACCAGCACCAGCAGCGCCAGCAGACCGATGAGGCTGTGTACATAACGCCAGTGATCCATGTGTCCGGTTTTTAGCCGCTGCCAGCGTTTGCGCAGGCTGAGGCTTGCTGTCAGCAGACAGAGGGAGAGCAGCGTATAGCCACTGACCTGCTTCCAGAAATTGTCATACCAGAGTTTGTTCCAGTACCAGTGGGACTGGACGCTTTCGGTCACGGGTGTGGCTGGCAGCAGAAGCGCGATCACTATCAGTGCCAGGGACAGTATTGAAGTGAACAGAATCCCCCGCGCGTGCCGCATCACCAGGTTTGGAGCCGGAACATCCAGCAGCTCGGCGATCAATGGCCGGCAACTGCCGCACACGGACCCGGCATCAGTGGCCAGCTGGAGTTCCTGCAGAGTGCGCTTGCCGGCGGAAATGGCTGCGCACAATTCGCCTTTGGTCACGCCGTTGCACTGGCACACCAGGTAGCTTTCCGGTTGCTCTTTAAGGCTTGCGGGATCTTCCCGCTGCCACAGGTTGCCGCTCTGTTCGAACCTGGCCAGAGCGCGGGATGAAATTCTGTCTGCGGCGGCGATGGACTGCCGCACCCGGTTGATCTCCGGCCAGGCGCCGATGCTTGTGACAGCGATAAGCAGGCCCCGCCGGACCACCAGTTCCCGGAAAAGGCCTTTGAATCGGTTGCGGTAGACGTAGCGCCGGGTTTCCGCGTCGGTGACAGCGGTATCATCGCCGAGGATACTGCAGGGAATATGGGAGATCTTCAGTTCCATATCGGTCTGGCAACCGACATAGTGCGACTCTTGGCTGTCTTTCTCGCTGCCCCCGTCGGGGGTACAGATATGCCGGCTGCAGATTTCCGCCTGCTGATAGCCGGGCTTGACCAGTTGATAGACCTTGCGTTCGAATTCCGCACATTCACCTATGGCGTAAATATCCGGGTCACTGGTCTGCATGCGCGGCGATACCAGTATGCCGCGGTCGATGTTCAGGCCACAGGTTTCGGCCAGTGCGGTTTCCGGCTCGACGCCGGTGCAGAGTACCACGGCATCGGCATCGAGCCGGTGGCCATCGGAAAATTCCACCTGTTTTACCCGATCCGAGCCGTGAAATCCCACTATCTCTACCTCGGGGAGTAGCTCTATGCGCAGGGTTTCCAGGGCATCGGTAAGGTAAGACTCCGCTTCATCGCTGAGGCGGCCACCAAGCAGACCGGCGCGAACATGCAATACTACGCGATTGTTGCGGGTCTTGAGGGCTGCGGCGGCCTCAAGACCCAGAGCCCCGGAACCCACCACACAAATGCAGCGGCTGGTCTGCCGCAGTTCCAACAGGGAGCGGGCATCGCTGAGGCTGCGAAACGGCATTATCCGGTTTAACTGAATGCCGGGGATTGGGGGGATAGAAGGTACTGAGCCGGTAGCGAGTATGAGTTTGGTGTAGGGCTGGGTATTGCCCTGCTGATCGACGATCTGGCGGGAGGTCCGGTCGATGCGGACCACGCGGCGGTTTCTGAATTCCGCCAGGCGCGGATGGGGTTCGGTGCCCACCGGGTTGTCCAGTTCCTGGGGAGACAGGTCCTGGTAAAGGTACTGCGACAAGCGTACACGATTGTAGGGGGCTTCATCTTCAGCACCTATCACAATCACCTGGGCTTCACTGCTGTACTGAAGCAGCTTTTGTGCGCAGCGCACGCCTACAGGGCCTGTCCCAACCACAACGTAGATGGGGTAGGCCGGATCTTTTTCGACACTGTGCCGTCCGGCTCCCTGCCGGGATTCGGTTACGGGCCCCGCCACGTCTCAACCCCAGTGGAATTGTTACGCTGCGCCCTGGCTGGCGACAAAAAGTAAGTAAACCACATCAGCATTTTTATTCTTAAAATTTTTATTTTTGTGGATTCTAACGCCTAACGATAATCGAGAAAAGAGAAAAACCTCCGCTTGTGGGGATAGAATTAATACGACTGGCGAACGGCGCCGTGGCGCCGACGCGAGTCAGGAAGGTTGGTAGAGGGTATAGAGTTCCTTCTCTTCCAGAGTGACCCGGCGCACCAGGGCCTCGCCGATCTTGTCGTAATCCAGTTTGAAGTCCCGGATCATTTCCTGCGAAAAGGCTTCGTGGTTGTAGCGCTTGCAGAACTGCACCACCGCATTGGCGATGTCGTTCATATCAGTACGAAAGTCCTTAACGATCTGCAGCGTGTGTATATCCCCTGCCAGGGCCTGCTCCAGGTAGACGTAAAAGCGGACATTTTCCTTGATCAGGTGTGCCTGGAAACTGGATTTAAAGGCGGTCAGCAGTTGGGACAGGTGGCGGAAATCCCTTTTCTCGTAGCCCTCTGACCAAATGCGTTGAAAAGCATCCACCAGGTCATGGTGGTCTCTTTTAAGGTCGGTGATCAAGCTGGGATCGTAGCTGATGGTGCGACCGGTCGACCCAGAAGAGGTGTCACGGGAATCGCGGTCACGTCGGGAGTCATCGTCGTGGCGCGACTTGTTGGAGAAAATACGGAACATGAATGTGGACTCTTACTTTGTTGTTCTCGGGCTATGGTGATGCTCGAATCGAGGGCTTTGATTCCCGGGGGCAATTTTGCCGTCATCGTTCATGGGTTACACGACAAAATTACATGCAAACGCCAATTCTGTGCCATTGTTGAGACATTTTTCACATTGTGCGGGTTTCTGAGGCGACAGTTGCCAAAAAATGCGTAGGAGAAGACCTACCAGGCGTGTCGGGGCCCGGCGGCAAAAAGACAGCAAAGGCTTTCCTGTCCTTGGCGGGATAGATTGGTGCTCGTTTTTGGGGTGCCAGGCTGTGTATCTAAATTGTACGATTAGCTCGCAATTTAAGCGATTCTGCTTTTAAAGAAGTCTTGTATGAAATAGATCGGGTGCGTTGCTTTAGCGGCATTCGACTGGGCCGGGAGCACGACGATCCATGGATCCTGGCCTCCCCCCACCAGCTTGACAAGATAGTATTTAACAAGATCAGCCAACGCTGAGATTGATACAATCTGATTTTGCGAAGAGGACTGTATTGTGGGTGCTGCCACCATGTCAGCCCTGAGTTCAACGCAAGAGTAGGGCGACTGAGTGTGAGTCGAAATACTGCAGATACAAAAAATCCATGCATGGCATTTTTGATACATGCTGCACATTGGTGTAGCTAATGTGCCCTACTGATTTATAGTATCCCCACAGCGAGAAAAAATGTGTCTGAAAGAAACAGGCAATATCAGTGCGAAAACCGTAGAGGCGCTACCTTCAAGTAATCTACTCTGGCATATTGTAAATGGGGCCCATTGGGCTTGTTCTAGAGACATAGATTGAAGAGAAATGGTCATAGAGCGAGTTCAAATGAGCAAGGCCGGCAAAAGCACAAAGCTGCAGCATCTATTATCCTATATTAAGCGGACATTCGGTTTCAGCAGGCTTCACAATTTTGTTTTGGAAGTAGCAGTAGCTATATTAAATATCCGATTAGTAAAACGACTCTGTGGTTTAGGGTATCTGTAGTCTGGGGTCAGTGTACCTAGAATCTAAGGATAGACAGGTTCAATAAGGCGAATAAATAAGCAGTTTTCAGGGATGCGGTGACCAATTTAAGCCTATAATAGAAAATTCTCATGGAACTATATTGATTGACAAGTTACCTAGAGGTATCTCAGAGATTATGTGAAAAGAGTGAACACCAATCATACGTTAATAAAGTTATAATATATCATTAGTCCTGAGGTAGCTATCAAAGGCGAGAACTCAAACGTTGCACAGAAGTGGCCGAAGCTTTATTTTAGTATTTCCATCAAGCGAGGGCTGAGTTAGCCAAAGCTTGTAAAATGAGGGGCTATATTTACAGGTTATTAGTGATCCTCCTCCCCGAAGCTAAGTAAAAATTTTCATATTTCTTTAACCCTTTAGGTGAAAAGAAATACGTTCAAAAGCTATTTCATAGTCTAATGCGTTAGCGCAGTTGGCATGGATGATCTGAATATATACCAAAAATAGGAAAATAAAAAACTACATTAAGAGTATATAAAACTGGGTGAATTGTAACAACCCTTTTTTTGGGCGTTTCACCCCAATTCTGTTCTGCAAATGATTGCTGATTTCAGTCGGTTAAAACAATTTCGTAACGCTTTGATGGTCATTTTGTCAATTTCCCAGGAGATTTAGAATGGATGCTACTAATAGCATATTTCAGTTTAAAGAAAATTGTTCAGAAATTTCAGAGAATAATCTGGCGCAGATTTTTCCAGATTTTTACCAAGAATTGAAGCGTTTGGCTCATAATCAATTGAAAAAGACATGGTCTATCGAAACCATGCAAACGACCGATTTATTGCATGAAGCCTATCTTAAATTGCACGATAGTTTCCCGCATGCAAGCATAAATAACAAGCAACATTTTTTTTTGTTATGTGCTAAGGCTATGCGTCAAATACTGATCAATTATTCAGAATATAAGCAAGCCCAGAAGCGTGGGGGAAATGCGACTCGGGTTACTTATACAGGAAAGCTACAACAAGCTGATGTGTATGATAATCATAGTCTTGATATCTTACTTGATATTGATAAGGGCCTATATAAAATGGAAGAAATTGACAGACAACTTGTCGAGCTTGTTGAGTTAAAATTTTTCGTGGGATTTACGGAAACAGAATTGGCGGAAATATATGATGTAAATGAGCGTACTATTAGACGGAAGTGGAAAAAAGCCAAAACCTTGTTGGCTTTGGCACTGGAAACCAAAATTTAAGCCACATTTATTTAATTGTTTTTTTGAGCGAAACCACGAATTGCCTATGAAACTCACCAAGGAAAGATGGGAAAGAATACAGACAATCTTCAGTAGAGTTCTTCGGCAGCCGGAAGAAAGTCGCTATAGTTTTCTACAGCAGATTTGTGAAAAAGGCAGTCAATTATATCGGGAAATTGAGCTGCTGCTAGACGCAGAACGCATGGCGCCAACATTTCTGGAAAAATCCATGCCTGTGAACGATGAAGTGCATTGTGTGTCTCCACGGCTTAAAACAGGTGATCGCTTGGGCGCTTATAGGTTATGTGAGGAAATTGGGCGAGGTGGCATGGGGGTGGTATACCGGGCCGAGCGGCAAGAAGGTGAATTCCGACAGGAGGTGGCAGTCAAATTACTTCGTACACCGATAGGAGAGGGTAAAGCCGCACCGCTGGGTCTAAAACGTTTCCAGCTTGAGCAGCAAACTCTAGCCTCTCTCAATCATCCAAATATTGTTCAGTTGTTCGACGGCGGCGTTACCGAAAACCAACAACCCTATATTATTATGGAGTTCGTGCGTGGGGTGAACATTCACCGCTATTGCAGCGAGCGCGCTTTGGATCTGAATGCACGTTTATCCCTGATTATAAAAGTTGCCCATGTCTTAGGCTTTGCCCATAGGAATCTGGTTGTACATCGGGATATCAAGCCGTCCAATATTTTGATTGATGGTGAAGGACAGGTAAAGCTCCTTGATTTTGGTATTGCTAAATTGCTTTCTAATGAACTTGGAAAAGATTTGACTCAAAATGGTGAATCTGTAATGACGCCAGGGTTTGCTGCACCGGAGCAAATTAAAAATGAGCGTGTTACCGTCGGTACGGATATTTACCAGTTGGGCTTGATACTCTACGAGTTGATCACTGGCCATAAAGCTTTCAGTGACCAGGCGGAATCGTTATATGAATTATCTCGAGTAATGTGTGAATGTTGTCCCACATTACCCAGCGTAATAAGCAAAAATGGTTTGCATAATGATACTTATATAGCTAAAAAACTTCGTGGTGATCTGGATGCCATTGCTCTGAAGGCTCTACGTAGAGAGCCGGAACACAGGTATAGTTCAGTGCGAGATTTTGCTGGAGATATTCAGGCTCATTTGGATGGAAATTTGGTTTCTGCTCGTCAAGGGGCTTTTCATTATCGAGTGCAAAATTATATTTATAGGCACTGGAGGGCGCTGGCCGTATCTGTATCTTTTGTGTGTATTCTAATAGGGTATGCAGTAACGGTAACAATTCAATCGCGCGGCATTCAACAGGCGCTAGAAAAAAGTGTCTTTGAGGCGGAGAAAGCGCAGCAGGTATCCAATTTTTTAGTGAATATATTTAAGCACTCAGATCCGAATGTGTACGGATTGGACCAAATCAGTGCACAGCAGTTATTGGAAAATGGCGAGGAAAAAATACAGATCGACCTTAGGGAAGTTCCGGGCATTCGCAGCCATATGCTGGGTATATTAGGGAGTATTTATTATAGCCAAGGAGTGTATGAAAAAAGTGCCGAGCTCCTGAGGAAAGCTGTGGACCAGCAGCGTAAAATGGCTAACCTTGATTCACTTAGACTTGCCGATACAATGACCAAATTGGCTATCAGCCTGAGTACCATGAACCAGTATGAGGAGTCGGAAAAACTATTGCAAGAGAGTCTTACGATTTATCAGGAAATTGATCAGCAATCAGTAACTAATAGTACCATAGTAAACCAGGCAGAAACTATTAATGCATATGCCAATTTATTTCAGAAGCGTGGTGATTACGAAAAGGCGAAGTTTTATTTTAAGCAGGCAATACATTTAGCGCAAGAAGCTACGAGAGGACAGAATGAAATGGCAGTTGCTCTCAATGGGCTAGGTAATATACATCATTATCAGGGCCGTTTTGAAGAAGCCACAGAACACATGCGAAAGGTAATAAAAATTCAAAAACTGGTCCATGGCGAACAACACTCTTCTTACACAATAGCTTTAAATAACCTGGCTACTATGCTCACGGATCTCGAGCGCTTTGAGGAAGCAACTGAACTTAGTAGGCAGGCTTTATCCATTCAGCAGAAAATATTGGGCGTCGATCACCCATATATAGGTGAAACACTGCGGGCTTTGGGCATATTGTCCCACCGAACCGGAGATTTCGAAGCTGCGGTAAGATACTTACAGCAGGCATTACGGGTCAAGCGCCTGAAAAGTCAGCAGGATAATATAAGGATTGCCGTTGTCTTGCTCTGGTTGGGTACCGCTTTGCAAGACAAAGGTGAATTTGATGCTGCAGATCAGCACTATGCGAAAATGCTAGAGATATTCCAGGCGTTAAAGGTTACTGACAAAATTATGGGTCGAGGACTATGTCAGCCTGCTTCTTTGGCGCTGGCAAAAGGAGACCTGGAGACGGCCCGTCAACTTTATACACAGGCCCTTGATTTAATGCCTGAAACCGGAGTCCGTACCTCCATAGCCCAGCTTGGCTTGGCAAGAGTGCTGTTAGCCGAAAATAAAGAATTATTCAGAGCAGAGACACTGGCCAAGTCTGCCTTGGCCAGTAGACAGGCTAAATACATTTTCGGTCATAGTATGATCGCTGAAGCCGAAGCAGTACTGGGGCTAATCCAGGTAGAACACAGTCCCGCCTCGGCAATAACTCTGCTAAAATCCTCTGATACTGTATTGAATTCGCACCCTTTGTTTCTGCAGCGTCATGGTGCACATAATCTTGTCCAGAGTGTTCAACAGGCTTTGGAACGTTTAAATAATAATAGTGATGTTCTGGAGGTGACAACAGTTGGTTCCTTGGGGGTAGTATATTCTCCAATTGATTCTATTGCGTTTCGCAAGGAGAAGCTTGCCCTCTTTGATAAAACCTACAGTGGATCAGTTCTTTCTAGAGGACCAGCTGCCCGGCAAAGAAAAACTGGTCTATAGGTTAAAAATAATTCTCCGCTTCTATCATGTGAAGGGTACTTCCCAATTATTAATTGGGATTCTTTGGGGCAATCGACTAATTTAGGTACTAGCCACAATATATCACTTTGTGATTCGTTACAAGAAAAATAAGTACTTCCGCAGGAGATAACTGAGTGACTTGGCAAGCAAAACCCCCCTTCCTGGTAGCGTTGCCAATAGGTAGGACACTCTCCTGCAGGTGCCTGTATTGATGGATGGGGACTCAATGCATCCTGCAGATTTAAACACTCTTTTATTCCCGGTGGGCGAAAAAACCCCTGTTTACAGTCTTTGCCACTATAGATTGGCAAAGCTGTCTCTGAATCATCGAAAACCGTGCTAGAAATTGAAGAATTACAAAAAGAAAAAATAAAAAGTAAAATTAACCTAATAATGTACTTTCCTAGATGAATTCTCATGTCATTTATCCTAAACCAACCTTATTTGAATTGTCTATCTCTATTGCGTCAACCTGAAACTTTTTTGCAGGTAACCTGTGCGCCTTAAATGTTCAGAGAAGATGCACAGGTTGGTAAGCTCTTGGCGTTTAAGCTATGGCAAAATCTACATAATTTATATTTCAGGTGGAATTGTAAGCATTATCCCGCCGGCTCTAAATCCACGGGCAAGCAAAATCTGGCTGGAATACTATCAATGACAAACAAACCATCTCTGTCATAAACAGGCATATCCCACCATATTTCTATTGTCCCGCTTGGACATGGATTCATTTTGTATTCATCGGTATTGGGTAGCAGATCAATTGCATTGAAATTATTCGTGCCACATTGAGATCCACAGGAGGCGCCGATAGTGCTGGGTATGCAAAAGTTGACATCTTTAGGTCGATACCATCCGTTTGGGCAGTTTCCGATAGGTGGTATAATATCATTTATGCGGCTTTCATCCTTGTAAAGAATAGCGCTCGCGATACAAAATTGGACTCCAGGTGGCTTGATAAAACCCAAGGGACAGGCTGGAGGTGGCGGAGGTGGAAGTGTTTCTGCGGCAAGATTTTTGGCAATACAAAATCGTACGCCTTCGGGCTGGTGGAAACCTTTAGGGCATTTGGTGCCAATTGTCGCTAAGATTACTTCATTGTCTATAAGTTTGAGTACTAGATCATCTGCGGAGCAAATGGTCGATCCTACTGCCTTCGAAAATCCTTTTGGGCATTCCCCCGTCTTGCGTTGCATTATAAGAAGAATGTCATTTTGGATATCTAAAGTTAAGTTGGCGGCGACACAAAATTGTACCCCTGGATGGCGTTCAAATCCTTCGGGGCAATTTTGCTCTGGCGATATGTCTAGCGTCGCCTTGTAAACAATCTCGGTTGCGGCACACGCAAGGCCAGAAGGTATGGGGGCAAATCCATCAGGACACGTAATGCCAATACTTGTAGATGAGGTTTGCCCTTGTGCCACGTAACTTATTGACAAGCTGGCTATAAGTGCCATCACCATAGTAACAAGTATTCTTGTACCAATATCTATCACAATACTAATCTCCTATATAGTCTGAACGGAACAGGCACTGATCACTCTTTACGCTGCTCCATCTTTTAAAAACAGAATCTGGCAAAAAAACCGGACATGCTTGGTGATTTTTTTACTCTTTTGTTACTGCCTGGGACTTGCTGGAGTATTTTATGGGTAGGTATGGGGCGACTGTACAGGTTACCGCTTTGGGTGGCGATATGGCTTTTAATCCAACCCACGGCATCGCACTCGCCCTTAACGATGGTCTGATGGCGCCGTCAATGAAAACAATGGCTATTGCCAGGGTGCCCGAACGCTCCCACCGCGTTTATCCGGTACCGCAACGCTAATTTCCCTCAAAATTCCCGGCCTATTCCCGGCATAACTGGAGCTTATTTGATTGATCACGACCAGGCCGGCAGCCGCCCCGGTACTGGAATTGTTGATGCCAATGCGGTACTGGATGAGATGTCTTGAGCAAGGCCACGGTGGCTGGCGGGTTATTCAGAGGCTTTTGAACCAATAGAGCAATTGTTGCGCGCAGTCCCCTATGTGGCGCTATGGATCATCAAAGATATTGCTTGTGATGAATTTGAAATTAGCCACGACACTTCCCTGTGTCGCTTTGACCAAATGGTCTCCGGGTCAATAGCGGTAGACGCGGCGGCCGTGGCGATCGTAGTAGTAGTACCTTTTCCTTTCCCGGTCATAGAGGTATCCGGCACCGGCACCCAGCACGGCACCAAGCGCGGTGCCACCGGGGCGTCCGCCGGAGATAATGGCACCTGTCACAGCGCCGATACCGGCACCGGTACCGATACGCCGGTCTGTGTCGCTCATATTGGCACAGCCTGTGGTGACCAGGCCTGCCGTCAAGAGGGATGCGAGTCCCAGGTGTTTGATAGCTTGCATAGCCATAAATGCTCCCTATCTTGTCTGATTCAAGACGTACGCCAAAATCATATTGTGACGCTGGAGCAGCCCACAGGCATTTTTATTAACCTGGCAACTTATTCGGCTGCCGGGTCAATAAGGTCATATTGAAGAGTCAGCAATACGGACCCCGCACTCGTATTTGCCCGCTGGCCATGTCGGCAGGAATCGCAAGCGTATTTTGCCTCTATCGCCATGACTGAGGTCAGACTGTTAGTGCAGTTTGTTTCCCCAGTCGGTCAGGTCGCGGGCCGTCTCATGGCCATGCAGCTGCCCAGGGGAGTAGTGACGGTTGATGGTCCGCCAGTTTTTGCAGAGAGGACCTGTGGTGCAAAGTGAAAGACAAAGGTTTGTAAACCGAAACTCGCACACTATCATAGTTACTGCCCGGGAGGGCTTCGCAGAGGCGAAGCAGCAAGAAGAAGCGGTCCGCAACGGAGGCTGGGCGATCCCGTAAATAGACCCACAGCGGGTGACCACTGGTCTGAATGATTTCAGCGAGGTGAATAGCGGGTGCGGCTCCAGCCAGCTTCAAAGGGATCAGTAAGAGAGGGACCAAGCGGCCGGTCTGATGTCGGCCGCTATTTCTTTGTGCCGGCCTAAAGGCCTTCCAAGTAGCAAGAGGTATTTGCTGGTCAGTCACAGTTTCCGGCATTTTTCCTTGCGAATTTTTTCACCTGTCAGTGCGTTTTGCCCGGGATTTCACGCGATTGTGTGGGTTTACAAGGGTGACAACCCGGAAGAGAACGGATCATCTATTGGATTGCCAGATTGATAGTGGTGATCGCAACCGGCCTCATAGGGCGTGCGACGACTGTTTGCTTCGGATTTCAATCTCCACGTGCTCAACCTTGAGCTTCATTCCACGGTTGCGCCGCATTGCCTTTCGCTTTCTCTTCCTCATCCCACGGCCTTGCCGGTGACGGACGCAGCTTCCTTGTCTTTTCGCTTAAAGATGAATAGTGCGTCATTTTTTTGAAATGAATGTGACTATCGTCTCATAACCGTCTGTTGGCACTGGTTTTTCAGCCCCAAGGGTTTAATTTGACAAATTGATGACATCGCTGTCATTAAAAATGATAGCGGTGTCATATTGCAGCGCTTGCCCAACCCGACTGCGGCGAGCTAGCCAGGGGATGGCTTGGCGCAAATACAATAAAACGTTCAAGGTGAAAACTATGGAATATAAAAATCAACGCCAGGGGTGCACGAATCCCCTCCGCTGGCGCTCACTGATGCTGACGCTGGGCCTGGCCAGTTCGCCACTGATGGCAGCCCCCGGCACGCCCCAGATTGATTGGATGGAAAGCAGTTTCGCCATCATTGACGTCGATGCGGCAGCTACTGCCTATGAGCAGCTGGTGACGGTGAGGGAATACGCTGAGGTGCCGGTTGCCTGGACCAAGTGGTCCGGTGACGACGCCGACCGGGTGCGCTACCTCCTCAACGGGCAGCAGGTACTGGAGCAGCCGGTATCCGGTACTGGTACTCAGCAGGGATCCGCCACCCTGCGCGTCGATGAGGGGGGGCAGTACCAGTTGCAGGTTTCCCTCTGCAATGCGTCCGGGTGCAGCACTTCGGCGGTCAAAGAGATAAAGGTGGCCGATACTGATGGCAGCCATCTCGATCCGATAGTACTGACGGTGGGCGAAAACAACCGCCCCTATACCAACAGCAGCGGCTCGGTGGTGGGTGCCTATTTTGTGGAGTGGGGTGTCTATGGGCGAAGCTTTCCGGTGGACAGGATCCCCGCCTATAACCTGACCCATATCCTCTACGGCTTTATTCCCATTTGTGGCGGTCACGGCATCAACGACAGCCTCAAGCAAATATCCGGAAGCTTTGAGGCGTTGCAGCGCTCCTGCACGGGGCGGGAGGATTTTAAGGTCGCTATTCACGATCCCTATGCGGCCCTGCAGAAGTCCCAGGCCGGGCAGAGTTACTCGGACCCCTACAAGGGCAATTTTGGCCAGCTGATGGAATTGAAACAGGCATACCCGGATATCAAGATTCTGCCTTCCATCGGTGGCTGGACACTGTCGGACCCTTTTTACTTCTTTGACGATCCTGTGTTGCGCACACGTTTCGTGGATTCGGTGGAGGAGTTTCTGCGTACCTGGAAGTTCTTTGATGGAGTCGATATCGACTGGGAATATCCGGGTGGGCAGGGGGCCAACGCAAATCTCGGCGACCCCGCTGTCGATGGGGAAACCTATCGCCTGTTAATGCAAGAGCTGCGCGCTATGCTCGACGGCCTGGGGCAGGAGACAGGGCGCCAGTACCAACTCACTTCTGCTATCGGAGCCGGCACTGACAAGATCGAAGACGTCGACTACATCAATGTCCAGCAGTATATGGATTACTTTTTTGTGATGACCTATGACTTCTACGGTGCCTGGAGCAACCAGGTCCTGGGTCACAACACGGCACTGTATGCGCCCGCCTGGAATTCCACCGACAACTACAACGCCCACACCGCCATTCAGACGTTACTGGGTGGGGGTGTGTCGCCGGGCAAGCTGGTTGTGGGCACTACCATGTATGGCCGCGGTTGGACTGGTGTATCGGGCTGGAGCGGCGGCGACCACCTGACTGGCACCGCTACCGGACCGGTGGCGGGCACCTGGGAAAATGGCGTGGCGGATTACCGCGATATCGTTGGCCGTCTGGCCACTGGTGGTTACCAGTATCACTATGACAGTACGGCACAGGGTCCTTATATCTTTAATCCCACCAACGGCGATCTGATCTCCTTCGACGATCCCACCTCAGTATTGGCCAAGGGGGCCTATGTGCGCAGCAACGGTTTAGCGGGCCTGTTTGCCTGGGAAATCGACGCGGACAATGGCGATATTCTCAATGCCATGCACGAGGGGCTTGGACACGGAGACGGAGCCAATAACCGGGCCCCTGTTGCCAACGCCGGTGCCGATCAAACCCTGGCCCAGGGGGCGGCCGCAAGCCTGGATGGAAGTGCCTCTTACGATCTGGACGGTGACCCGCTAAGTTTCCGCTGGGAGCAAACGGCGGGACCAGCGGTGGCGTTGCAGGGAGCAGACAGCGTGACTGCCAGTTTCACCGCACCGGCTGTCACTGCCGACACGGTGTTGAGCTTTCGCCTGACAGTGAGTGATACGGCACCTCTAACCAGCAGCGATGCCGTCGATATATTGGTGTTGGCACCACAGCCCAATCGCGCCCCGGATGCGGACGCCGGTGCCGATCAGTCGGTGGCAACCCCGGCCAGTATCACTCTGGATGGCAGTGCTTCCAGTGACGCGGACGGCGACAGCCTTACTTACAACTGGCGGCAGGTCAGCGGTACTGCGGTTGAACTACAGGGGGCGGACAGTGTCCTGGCGAGCTTTTCCGCCGCGCAAGTTTCCTCTGCAGCGGTAATGGTGTTTGAGTTGACGGTAGATGACGGCACCGCGACGGATGCAGACACTGTTACCGTTACACTTCTGCCGCCGCAGTCCAATACCCCACCCCAGGTATCGGTACCCTCTGGTATCACTGTGCAGGAGGGGGGCAGCGTACAGATTACTGCTGCGGGCAGCGATGCGGATGGCGATGTACTCTCCTACAGTTGGAGTGCGCCCGCCTTCAATATTGCCAATGGCAACAGCGCCACGGTTACGCTGACGGCACCGCAGGTTGGCACTGATACCAGCTTTACCGCTGTGGTTACCGTCTCCGATGGTACCGATGAGGCCACTGCCAGCGTTGCGGTACTGGTGACTGACGCCGGTGGTGGCGGTGGTTGTGAACTGTCTGACCCCAACGCCGGCAACTACCCGGCCTGGAACTCCGGGGCCACCTATGTGGGTGGCGATCGGGTGAGCCACCGGCAACTGGTGTGGCAGGCAAATTACTGGACGCAGAAAGAACCCGACTTCGGGTCTGCTGACTGGTCGCTGTTTAGTGATGTAGAGGTTCCCTGGAGTGCGGGTGCAGTGTACAACGGCGGTGATGAGGTCAATCACAAGGACCGGCGCTACCGGGCCAAATGGTGGACTCAGGGCGAGGAGCCGGGAGTGGCCTCGGTCTGGCAGGATATCGGAGTGGCCAGCTGTAACTGAGGGAATGGATGGACGGTGACAAGGGGAATTTACAGCTTGTCACCAGCAATAAAAAAGCCCGGCCATGGCCGGGCTTTTTTGTAATCGCCGATGTCAGCGTTTGTCCAGCGGCACATAGTCGCGCTGTGTGTGTCCTGTATACAGCTGGCGCGGACGGCCGATCTTATAGGGGTTGGAGATCATTTCGTTCCAGTGGGCAACCCAGCCTGCGGTGCGACCGGTGGCGAAAATTACCGTAAACATATCGGTGGGAATACCGATTGCCTTCATGATGATCCCGGAGTAGAAGTCCACATTGGGGTAAAGTTTCTTGTCGACGAAGTACTCGTCTTCCAGGGCAATCTGTTCCAGCTTCTTGGCGATACGCAGCAGCGGGTCATTCTCTACGCCCATGGTACCCAGCACCTCATCGCAGATGCCCTTCATGACGCGCGAGCGCGGGTCGAAGTTTTTGTACACCCGGTGGCCGAAGCCCATGAGGCGGAAGGGATCGCTCTTGTCCTTGGCCCGCTGGACGAATTCAGCGATGCGGCTCTCGTCGCCAATCTCCTCCAGCATGTTTACCACTGCCTCGTTGGCGCCGCCGTGGGCCGGTCCCCACAGGGCTGCGATACCGGCGGAAATACAGGCAAAGGGGTTGGCGCCGGAGGAGCCCGCCAGGCGCACGGTGGAGGTGGAGGCGTTCTGCTCGTGGTCGGCGTGCAGCAGGAAGATGATATCCATGGCCTTGGCCACTACCGGATCGATCTTGCTCCGCTCGCAGGGGTTGCCGAACATCATATGCAGGAAGTTGGCGGCGTAGCCGAGACTGTTGTCCGGGTACATGAAAGGCTGGCCCTTGCTGTGTTTGTAACACATGGCGGCGAGGGTCGGCATCTTGGCGATCAGGCGGTGGGCGGAAATCTTGCGGTGCTCAGGGTCGTTGATATCGAGGGAGTCGTGGTAGAAGGAGGCCAGTGCGCCGACCACGCCGCACAGCATCGCCATCGGGTGGGCATCGTAGCGGAAGCCTTTGAAGAAGTTCACCAGGGATTCGTGCACCATGGTGTGGTTCATGATGGTGTTGACGTACTCGCTCTTCTGCCCGGCGGTGGGCAGTTCGCCGTTCAACAGCAGGTAGCAGGTTTCCAGATAGTCGGACTCCTGCGCCAGTTGCTCAATGGGGTAGCCGCGGTGCAGCAGTTGGCCTTTGCCACCGTCGATAAAGGTGATTTTGGACTCGCAGGCAGCGGTGGACACAAAGCCCGGATCGTAGGTGAACAAGCCCTTGCTGGTCAGGTCGCCTATATCGACGACATCGGGGCCCAGAGTACCGGAGAGTACCGGCATCTCTATCGCGCCATCGATACCGTCAACTGTCAGCTGCGCTTTCTTATCGGACATTGCGAACTCCTAAATCTGTTCTTGTACCTCTGGATCCCTTGGGTTTCAGGCCTTAGGAGGGTTCCAAAGCGGGGCCAAACTTAGTTTGCACGCCGCTAAATGTCAATGTGAAAGCCGTGGACCACCGGTCGCCCAGCCACAGGATATTCCACTGGGATCGATGACGGCAGAGTATTTATCTGGCCCTGGCGGGTAATTGCCCGGGTATCTTCGGTGACAGCCCCGCAACTCAGGGCGTTTTTCGGTGCTATACCCTCCTTGTGGCCTCTGTCCGTCATGGCCCCGGTTTCGTTGTGTTTTGACTGTTGAATGCCTATAATCCGCGCGGCTTGCGCCACGGTATGACCGCTTTGTGCAGGGCTTGGCCAAGTCGGGCAGAAAGTGACCGGCAGGCAAGCTGCCCTTCCACTGAAAGCTAATCGGGCGCCCGGTCGTTCAGGGCAACAAGGTGTTTTTCCTGTGAACAAAAACAGACCAGTCAATTTAGACATTTCCACTATCAATCTTCCCGCTGCCGCTTTGGTTTCCATTCTTCACCGCATCTCCGGCGTAGTGCTCTTCGCCGTTGTGGCGCTGTTGTTGTGGATGCTGGATACCAGCCTCGAGTCCCAACAGGGGTTCGACAGTATCGCTGCTGCTTTCAGCAGCGTGCCCGCGAAGCTCATACTCTGGGCTTCACTGGCGGCACTCATCTACCACCTGCTGGCCGGCATACGGCACATGCTGATGGACCTGGGGATCGGTGAATCCCTGCAGGGGGGGCGGCGCGGCGCCGTACTGGTGTTGGTGCTGAGTGTAATTGCGATCGTGCTGGTAGGAGTTTGGCTATGGTAACCACAGTGACAAGTTTCGGGCGCAGCGGCACCTTCGACTGGTTGTATCAGCGTGTCACGGCGGTGGTGCTGGTTGCCTATACCCTTTTTATTGTGGGCTTTATTGCCCTCAGTGACGGCTTTGGTTACGGCAGCTGGTCTGCGCTCTTTTCCCAACTGTGGATGCGTATCTTTAGTCTGGTAGCGCTTATATCCACTGTCGTACACGCCTGGATCGGCCTCTGGTCCGTTCTCACCGACTATATCACTAACCGCATGCTGGGCCCCAAGGCCACGGTTCTTCGCGTGCTGGCGCAGATGTTGCTGGGCGCAGTCGCGGTGATCTATGTGGTGTGGGGCATTGAAATTTTGTGGGGTGTGTAATTTATGGCGAATATGCGAACCATTTCCTTTGACGGAGTAGTGATCGGTGGCGGTGGTGCCGGCATGCGTGCCGCACTGCAGATGGCCCAGTCCGGCTTCAAGACTGCGGTGATCACCAAGGTATTTCCCACCCGCTCACACACTGTGTCCGCCCAGGGGGGGATTACCTGCGCCATCGCCAGCGCCGACCCCAATGACGACTGGCGCTGGCATATGTATGACACCGTCAAGGGCTCGGACTATATCGGCGACCAGGACGCGATCGAATATATGTGTTCTGTGGGCCCGGAAGCCGTGTTCGAACTGGAGCATATGGGCCTGCCATTCTCCCGCACCGAGGCGGGGCGTATCTATCAGCGCCCTTTCGGCGGCCAGTCCAAGGACTATGGCCGCGGTGGCCAGGCGGCGCGCACCTGTGCCGCGGCAGACCGCACTGGCCACGCCCTGCTGCACACCCTGTATCAGAACAACGTGAAACACGACACAGAGTTTCTGAACGAATGGTTTGCGGTAGACCTGGTGAAAAACCAGGATGGCGCCGTAGTGGGGGTGATCGCCCTCTGCATCGAAGACGGCGAAGTGTTGTTCATCAAGTCCAAGGCCACCGTATTTGCCACCGGCGGGGCCGGCCGTATCTATGCGTCTACCACCAACGCCCACATCAATACCGGCGATGGCATCGGTATGGCCCTGCGGGCCGGTTTTCCGGTACAGGATATGGAGATGTGGCAGTTCCATCCGACCGGTATCCACGGTGCCGGCGTGCTGGTGACCGAAGGTTGCCGGGGAGAGGGCGGCTACCTTATTAATAAGGATGGCGAGCGCTTTATGGAGCGCTATGCGCCCAACGCCAAAGATCTGGCGTCGCGCGACGTGGTGGCCCGCTCCATGGTGCTGGAAATGCTGGAGGGCCGCGGTGCCGGCCCCGAAGGCGATCACGTCTTCCTGAAACTGGATCACCTGGGCGAGGAGGTGCTGCAGTCCCGCCTGCCGGGTATCTGCGAGCTGGCCAAGACCTTTGCCCATGTGGACCCGGTCAAGACACCTATCCCGGTGGTGCCCACCTGTCACTATATGATGGGTGGCATCCCCACCAATGTGCACGGTCAGGCTCTGACCCAGGACGCCGCCGGCAACGACCACGTGATCGATGGTTTCTACGCCTGTGGCGAGGTTGCCTGCGTATCGGTGCACGGCGCCAACCGCCTGGGCGGCAACTCCCTGTTGGATCTGGTGGTTTTCGGCCGCGCATCCGGCCTGTTTATCGAACAGGCTCTGCGGGAGGGTATCGAGACCCGCGAGGCTTCGGATTCCGATCTGGAGGCCGCGATGGCACGCCTCGACGGCCTGGAGCACAGCAACGATGGTGAGAAGGCATCCGATTTGCGTCGGGAACTGCAAAGTGTGATGCAGAACCACTTCGGTGTGTTCCGCCGGGGCGATTATATGGCCGAGGGTGTGAGCAAGCTGGAGGATCTCCGCAGCCGTATAGAGAATGTGCGCCTGGACGACAAAAGCCGCGCATTCAACACCGCTCGGATCGAGGCGCTGGAGCTGCAAAACCTGTTGGAAGTGGCCGAGGCCACCGCCATTCCGGCTGAGGTGCGCACCGAGAGCCGCGGCGCCCACGCCCGCGAGGACTTCCAGGAACGGGACGACGACAACTGGCTGTGCCACTCGATGTTCTTCCCGGCGGAAAAGCGCGTCGGCAAGCGCGCGGTCAACTTTGCCCCCAATACCGTCGAGACGTTCGAGCCAAAGGCTCGCACTTACTGATTCGGGAGCGGAAAGAGTATGTTGAAAGTAAGCATTTACCGTTACAACCCGGAAACCGACCAAGCCCCTTACATGCAGGATTATGAGCTGGATACCCAGGGCAAAGACCTGATGGTGCTGGATGTGCTGGAACTGCTGAAGGCGGAGGACCCGACACTGGCGTTCCGGCGCTCCTGCCGCGAAGGCGTGTGTGGCTCGGACGGTATGAATATCTCCGGCCGCAACGGCCTGGCCTGTACCACACCCCTGTCCGAGGCGGCCCGCAAAGGCAAGCTGGTGCTGCGCCCGCTGCCGGGCCTGCCGGTGATCCGCGACCTGGTGGTGGATATGGAGCAGTTTTACGATCAGTACAAAAAGATTGAACCTTACCTGCAGAACGATACTCCGCCGCCGGCCATTGAACGCCTGCAGTCACCGGAGGATCGCGAAAAGCTGGATGGACTCTACGAGTGTATCCTGTGTGCCTGTTGCTCCACCGCCTGTCCTTCCTTCTGGTGGAACCCGGATAAATTCATCGGTCCGGCGGGCCTGTTGCAGTCCTATCGCTTCCTGGCTGACAGTCGCGACACGGCTGCGGATGAGCGCCTGTCCAAGCTGGATGATCCCTTCAGCGTATTCCGCTGCCACGGCATTCAGAATTGTGTGAACGTCTGTCCCAAGGGCCTTAATCCGACCCGGGCTATCGGCCATATTCGCGACATGCTGTTGGCCCGCGCTGTGTAAGGACTGCGGAAGATTGTCGACAAACTGGCTGGGCCTCGGCCACCGGTTCAGTGTCAGCGGCGCTGCTTGCCACTACAAGACCGGCCTCACCGGGCCGGTGTCAGGCTGCAAAGGGGAGGTGACTCTGGACACCTCCCCTTTTGCGAGTGAAAGAAAAAGCGCAGTGTGAGTCCGCCATCGCGGGGACGCTGTGATTGAGGTAGACATCAACATGCACGAAAGCACCATGGAGCAGCTGTGGCGTAGCTCCCATATTTCCGGGGGCAACGCCGCCTATGTGGAGGCGCTGTATGAAACCTATCTGCACGACCCCAATGGTGTGCCGGAAGAGTGGCGCAGTTACTTCGACAGCCTGTCCAGGGTAGGCAATGGCAGCGACATCTCCCACTCCGCGGTCCGCACCCACTTCGAGCTGCTGGCCAAGAACCGCGCGCGACCCCTGTCGGCACCGGGTTCCGGTTCCGTCAATATCGAACACGAATGCAAGCAGATCAAAGTTCTGCAGCTGATCAGTTCCTACCGCCACCGCGGCCACAAAAAGGCGACCCTCGATCCGCTGGGGCTGATGGCCCGCGAGCAGGTGCCGGATCTGCAGCTCAACTATCACGGTCTCACCGAGGGCGATTTCGATACCACCTTCCAGACCGGTGACCTTTTCTTCGGCGATGGTGAAGCGACACTGAGGGAGATTGTCCAGGGGCTTGACCGGACCTACTGCGGCAATATCGGTGCCGAAATCATGCACCTGTCGAATCTGAATGAGCAGCAGTGGTTCCAGCAGCGATTGGAGCGCAGCCAGGCCAGGGCCAACCTGGGTGCCGATATCCAGGTGGAAATTCTCCACCGGCTGTCTGCCGCTGAGGGCCTGGAGCGGCACCTGGACTCCAAGTACCCGGGCACCAAGCGTTTTGGTATCGAGGGTGGTGAGAGCATGATCCCGATGCTGGACGCGTTGATTCGCCGCTCGGGAACCTACGGCGTAAAAGAAATAGTGATCGGCATGGCCCACCGGGGCCGACTGAATACGCTGGTGAATATTCTCGGCAAGAACCCCGCCGATCTGTTCGAGGAGTTCGAGGGCAAGAAACTGCTGGATACCTCCGGTGATGTGAAGTACCACCAGGGTTTCTCATCCAATGTGATGACTCCCGGCGGGGAGGTGCACCTGGCGCTGGCTTTCAACCCTTCGCACCTGGAGATCTGTGCACCGGTAGTGGTGGGGTCGGTGCGCGCCCGCCAGGATCGCCGTGGCGACACGGCCGGCGAAAAGGTGATGCCCATCAATATCCACGGTGACGCTGCCTTTGCGGGCCAGGGCGTGGTGCAGGAAACCCTGCAGATGTCCCAGACCCGCGGCTACTATACCGGCGGCAGCGTGCACATAGTGCTCAACAACCAGGTGGGCTTCACCACCAGCAAGCGCGAGGACGCCCGCTCCACCGAGTACTGCACCGACGTGGCCAAAATGATCGACGCCCCGGTACTGCACGTAAACGGGGATGATCCGGAAGCCGTGGTACTGGCGGCGTTGCTGGCGGTGGACTATCGCTACGAGTTCAAGAAAGACATTGTGATCGACCTGGTGTGCTACCGCCGCCGCGGTCACAACGAAACCGATGACCCGTCCGGTACCCAGCCGCTGATGTACCAGGCGATCCGCAAGCACAAGACCACCCGCACCCTGTACGCGGAAAAGCTAGTGGCCGAGGGAGTGCTGGACAAGCCCGCGGCGGACAAGCTGGCCAACGACTACCGCGACAAACTGGATCGCGGCGAAGATGTGGCTACCGGCCTGGTAAAACAGCCGGACCAATCCATGTTTGTCGACTGGAGTCCCTACCTGCACCACGACTGGCAGACCCCGGCGGATACCGGCTTCGCCCTGCCGAAGTTGAAGGAAGTGGCCGCCCGCATGACCACTGTGCCGGACGGTATCGTCATGCAGCGCCAGGTGGCCAAAATATACGACGACCGCCGCAAGATGGGCGGCGGCGCCCTGCCGCTGAACTGGGGTATGGCGGAGACCCTGGCCTATGGCACCCTGCTGGAACAGGGTTTTATGGTGCGCTTTACCGGTGAGGATGTGGGCCGCGGTACTTTCTCCCACCGCCACGCGGTCATTCACAGCCAGAAGGACGGTCAGTGCTACATTCCTCTGCAACATATGTACGACGACCAGCCGCCTTTCTATATTTACGATTCCCTGCTGTCGGAAGAGGGGGTGCTGGCGTTCGAGTATGGTTACGCCACAACCACGCCCAAATCACTGGTGATTTGGGAGGCGCAGTTCGGCGATTTTGCCAACGGCGCCCAGGTCGTGATCGACCAGTTCATCACCTCCGGTGAACACAAGTGGGGCCGCATGTGCGGGCTGGTTATGTTGCTGCCGCACGGTTATGAAGGGCAGGGGCCGGAGCACTCTTCCGCGCGCCTGGAGCGCTTTATGCAGCTGTGCGCCGAGCACAACATCCAGGTGTGCAATGCCACCACTCCGGCGCAGATTTTCCACCTCTTGCGTCGCCAGGCCATCCGCCCCATGCGCCGCCCGCTGATCATCATGTCGCCCAAGTGGATTCTGCGTCACAAGCTGGCGACCTCCAGTCTGGAGGAACTGGCGGAGGGCCGGTTCCACAATGTCATCCAGGACTCCAGCGTGGATCCGGCCAAGGTGAAGCGCCTGGTGCTGTGTTCCGGCAAGGTTTACTACCATCTGTTGGAAGCGCGCCTGGAGCGGGAGCAGGACGATGTGGCCCTGGTCCGCGTCGAGCAGCTGTACCCTTTCCCGGACGAGGAGTTTGTGGAGGCGGTGTCCGCATTCGGGCGCCTTAAGAGTGTTGTCTGGTGCCAGGAGGAGCCGATGAATCAGGGCGCCTGGTATCACAGTCAGCACCATTTGCGCCGTCTGCTGGCAGAGGTGCATCCCAAGCTGGCACTGGACTATGTGGGCCGCGTGGCTTCCGCCGCACCGGCTGCGGGCTTTATGTCCACGCACCTGGAAGAACAGAATAGGTTTATCGACGAGGCGCTGACCGTCCAGTAAAGCGGCGGCAGTAATTAGTGAAGAGTCAATCTCAGGAAACAGGTACAATGACGATCGAGATTAAAGCGCCAACTTTTCCAGAATCGGTACAGGATGGCACCGTCGCCACCTGGCACAAACAGCCGGGTGAGGCGGTGTCCCGCGACGAATTGATCGTGGACATCGAAACCGACAAGGTCGTGCTGGAAGTGGTTGCGCCCGCGGATGGTGCTATCAGCGAAGTTCTCAAGGCCGAGGGCGATACAGTCCTCTCCAACGAGGTGATCGCCAAATTCGAACCGGGTGCCGGCGCCGCTGCTCCAGAGGCCCCGGCCGTCGAGGTGGAAGAGGCGCCACCGGCTCCGGCTGCTGCTGGTGAAAAAATTGCCATGCCGTCCGCGAAGAAAATGGCGGTGGAAAGAGGTGTCGACCTGGCCGCGGTTGAAGGCACGGGCAAGGGTGGCCGCGTCCTGAAAGAGGATGTGCTGAAGGCAGGCACCGCGCCTGCCGCCGCGACGCCTGCCCCGGTTGCCGCCGCTGCGGATGTCGCCATGGCGCCGGGTGAGCGGGTCGAAAAACGCGTTCCCATGACCCGGATGCGCAAGCGCATCGCCGAGCGCCTGCTGGATGCCAGCCAGTCCACCGCCATGCTCACCACCTTCAACGAGGTGAACATGAAGCCGGTCATGGATCTGCGCAAGAACTACAAGGAACTGTTTGAGAAGGTACACAATGGCACCCGCCTGGGCTTTATGGGCTTCTTCGTCAAGGCGGCGGTGGAAGCGCTGAAGCGCTTTTCGGCGGTGAACGCCTCCATCGACGGCGACGACATCGTTTACCATGGCTATCAAGATATTGGTGTGGCGGTCTCTTCACCCAAAGGGCTGGTTGTACCCATCTTGCGCAATGCCGAGAATATGGGCCTGGCGGATATGGAGAACAGTATCCGCGACATGGGCACCCGCGCCCGGGACGGCAAGCTGTCCATCGAGGAGATGACCGGCGGCACCTTCACTATCACCAATGGCGGCGTATTCGGCTCACTGCTGTCCACGCCAATTCTGAACCCGCCGCAGACGGCCATTCTGGGCATGCACAAGATTCAGGAGCGCCCCATGGCGGTGGACGGCAAGGTGGAAATACTGCCGATGATGTACCTGGCGCTGTCCTACGACCACCGCCTGGTCGACGGCAAGGAAGCGGTGGGCTTTCTGGTGGCGATCAAGGAGATGATCGAGGATCCGGCGCGCATCCTGCTCGAAGTCTAAGTGTGGTCAGCCGCTGGCCCTGATGGGGGAGCGGATGCGCCTGTGGAAATTCTGAATACACCAACATCTGGAACAGACCATGTCGGAAAAATTTGACGTAATCGTAATTGGCTCCGGTCCGGGGGGATACGTGGCGGCGATTCGTGCGGCTCAGCTGGGCCTCAAAACCGCCTGTGTGGAAAAGTGGAAGAACAAGGAAGGCAAGGGGGTGAATGGCGGTACCTGCCTGAACGTCGGTTGTATCCCCTCCAAAGCACTGCTGGACAGTTCGTGGAAATACCACGAGGCGAAAGACGATTTCGAAGTGCACGGCATCGAGGTGGGCAAAATCAAGATGCAGGTGCCCAAGATGATCGAGCGCAAGGATGACATCGTCAAGAAATTGACCGGTGGTGTGGCGGGCCTGTTCAAGGCCAACAAGGTCACCTCCATCTGGGGTACCGGCAAGCTGCTGGCCAACAAGAAAGTCGAAGTGACCGACGATGCCGGCAAAACCACCGTCTATGAGGCGGACAACATCATCCTGGCCTCCGGTTCGGTGCCGGTGAATATTCCCCCGGCCCCGGTGGACAACAAGACTATCGTGGACTCAACCGGTGCGCTGGAGTTCGGCTCGGTTCCCAAGCGCCTGGGCGTAATCGGCGCCGGCGTGATCGGACTGGAACTGGGTTCCGTCTGGGGACGCCTCGGTGCCGATGTGGTGGTGCTGGAGGCGCTGGACACTTTCCTCTCCGTCATGGACCAGCAGATCGCCAAAGAGGCGCAGAAAATCTTCAAGAAGCAGGGCCTGGATATCCGCCTCTCCTGCCGCGTGACCGGTACGGAAGTGAAGGGCAAGGAGGTCGCGGTTGTCTACCAGGACAAGGACGGCAAGGAGCACCGGGAAACTTTCGACAAGCTGATCGTGTGTGTAGGGCGCCGCCCCTATACCGAAGGGCTGCTGTCGGAGGATGCAGGTGTCAAGCTGGACGAGCGCGGCTTTATTTATGTCAACGACCTGTGCATGACCTCAGCGCCGGGTGTCTGGGCAGTGGGTGATGTGGTGCGCGGCCCTATGCTGGCTCACAAGGCCTCTGAAGAGGGCGTTGTGGTGGCGGAGCGCATCGCCGGCCAAAAGCCGATGATGAATTACGATGTGATCCCCAATGTTATCTACACGCACCCGGAAATTGCGGCGGTCGGCCGCACCGAAGAACAGGTAAAAGCAGATGGCGAGCCCTACAATGTGGGTGTTTTTCCGTTTGCGGCCTCCGGCCGCGCCATGGCTGCCAACGATACCAGCGGGATGGTAAAAATCATCGCCCACGCCGAGACCGACCGGGTACTGGGGGCCCATATCGTCGGTCCCTCGGCCGCTGATCTGGTGCAGCAGGTGGCGATCGCGATGGAGTTCGGCTCCAGTGCGGAGGATATAGGTATGACCGTATTCGGCCATCCCACCCTGTCGGAGGCGGTAAAGGAAGCGGCCCTGGCGGCCAATGGCCACGCCATCCACATCGCCAACCGCAAGAAGCGCAACTAGGTTTCGGCCGAGGCACCGGGGCGGGTCCCGCCCCGGCTTTCCACTGGTGTCTCCAGTGTTGGCACTGCTTTGCAGCCCTATCGGCGGCGGGCAGGCTGTGACTTAGCAGGTTGTTGTAAAGCCTTCCCTGGCTTTTCTCAACCCGGGTTTGCGGTCCATGTCCGCAAACCCTCCGCGACAAATCGAGCAGTGACGCGCTTGATTTGCGACACGAACATCCCTGTTCGGGATAACAGGCTGTCGAAGAAAATTTTTCGACAGCCTGTTAAGCAGGATTTGAAATTTGCATCACGGGGATTTCGAATTTTGTTCTTAGGTGCAGAGTAATCTGCAATTGGTAAACACATTCCAGATGTGAATTGGTATTGACTATGAACTTGCATGAGTATCAGGGCAAGCAACTGTTTGCGGAATACGGATTGCCGGTTTCCAAAGGCATTGCGGCGGAAACCCCGGCAGCGGCAGTAGCGGCGGCTGACGAAATTGGCGGTGATAAGTGGGTGGTGAAGGCCCAGGTGCACGCTGGCGGCCGCGGCAAGGCCGGCGGCGTGAAGCTGGTGGATTCCAAGGCGGAGATTGAGGAGTTCGCCAAGAAATGGCTGGGCAATCGCCTGGTTACCTACCAGACAGATGAAAATGGACAGCCGGTTTCCCGCATCCTGGTGGAGAGCTGCACCGATATCGATCAGGAACTATACCTCGGCGCCGTAGTTGACCGCTCCACCCGCCGTATCGTTTTCATGGCCTCTACTGAAGGCGGCGTTGAAATCGAAAAGGTTGCGGAAGAGACCCCGGAAAAAATCCTCAAAGCCACCATCGATCCGCTGGTGGGCGCACAGCCGTACCAGGCGCGGGAGCTGGCATTCAAACTGGGCCTAGAGGGCAACCAGATCAAGCAGTTCACGAAGATTTTCCTGGGTCTGGCGAAAATGTTCCAGGAGAAAGACCTGGCTCTGCTGGAAATCAACCCACTGGTTATCACCCCGCAGGGCAATCTGCACTGCCTGGATGCCAAAGTGGTTATCGACAGCAACGCCCTCTACCGCCACCCGGCCCTGCGTGAAATGCACGATCCGAGCCAGGAGGACGCGCGGGAGGCACATGCGGCCAAGTGGGACCTCAACTATGTGGCACTGGACGGCAATATCGGCTGTATGGTGAACGGCGCCGGTCTCGCCATGGGTACCATGGATATCGTCAACCTGCATGGCGGCAGCCCGGCCAATTTCCTCGACGTCGGCGGCGGTGCCACCAAAGAGCGCGTAGTGGAAGCCTTCAAGATCATCCTGTCCGATGAGAATGTCAAAGCGGTGCTGATCAACATTTTTGGCGGCATAGTGCGCTGTGACCTGATTGCCGAAGGGGTTATCGGTGCGGTGGAAGAGGTCGGAGTGAAGATACCGGTCGTGGTTCGTCTCGAGGGCAACAACGCCGAGCTGGGCTCCAAGGTGCTGAGTGACAGCGGCCTGAACATTATTGCGGCCAAGAGCCTGACCGACGCTGCTGAGCAGGTGGTTAAAGCTACGGAGGGGAAATAACCATGTCAGTACTGATTAACAAAGATACCAAAGTGATCTGTCAGGGCTTTACCGGCTCCCAGGGTACTTTCCATTCCGAGCAGGCGATTGAATACGGAACCAAAATGGTGGGCGGCGTCACTCCGGGCAAGGGCGGTCAGACCCACCTGGGCCTGCCGGTATTCAACACAGTCAAAGAAGCGGTAGAGGCCACCGGTGCGGAAGCATCGGTTATTTACGTACCGGCCCCTTTCTGCAAGGACTCCATCCTGGAAGCGGCCAACGGTGGTATCAAGCTGATTGTCTGTATCACCGAGGGTATACCGACACTGGACATGCTCGACGCCAAAGTGAAGTGCGACGAGCTGGGCGTGCGCCTGATCGGCCCCAACTGCCCCGGTGTGATAACCCCGGGTGAGTGCAAGATTGGCATTATGCCGGGTCACATCCACAAGCCGGGTAAAGTGGGCATCGTTTCCCGCTCCGGTACTTTGACCTATGAAGCGGTGAAGCAGACCACCGATTGCGGTTTTGGCCAGTCCACCTGTGTGGGTATCGGCGGCGACCCCATTCCCGGCTCCAATTTCATCGACATTCTGGCGATGTTCCAGCAGGATCCCCAGACCGAAGCCATAGTGATGATCGGCGAGATCGGTGGTACTGCGGAAGAGGAAGCGGCAGCTTACATCAAAGAGCATGTCAGCAAGCCGGTGGTCTCCTATATTGCCGGTGTAACCGCGCCTCCCGGAAAGCGTATGGGCCATGCCGGCGCCATCATCTCCGGTGGCAAGGGCACCGCCGACGAGAAATTTGCGGCGCTGGAAGACGCCGGTGTGAAAACCGTGCGTTCCCTGGCGGAAATCGGCAATGCGCTGAAGGAAGTAACCGGCTGGTAAGCTCCCTTTCCAAAGCACGGTTACACCGATAGGCGAGAACCCCTAGCCGGTTTGTCTGCCTGAAAAAGGTCGCTGTTTTGCGGCCTTTTTTTATGCCCGACTAAAGCTATCCGCCGCGGAACAGCAGTGGGGCGATTGGCGGGGGGGAAAGCCAGCGGGTATCGGGCTGATACTGGGGCCGGTGCCGGGGTTTGTAACATTTTGCATCCCTGCCCGACTATTGCCAGTATCCGCGCGTAAATGTAGTGCGAGCGGTGGCGGGAGTCGCCGGCAGACGGATTTCATTTGGAGCATAGACTGTGACGAAAAAAATCATTCTACTCACTGTTATTGTGATTCTTGGGGTGGCCTTTTTTGCCTTTGACCTCAACCAGTGGCTGACACTGGAGAGCCTCAAGCAGGGCCAGGAGCAGTTTGCTGCCTGGCAGAGCCAGTCCCCACTGCTTGTGGGACTCTTGTTTACCCTGTTCTATATCCTGATCACCGGGCTCTCACTGCCGGGCGCGGCGATCATGACACTGGCTGCGGGCGCCCTGTTCGGGCTTCTGTGGGGCACGGTAATCGTGTCTTTTGCCTCCAGCATCGGGGCCACACTGGCATTTCTGGTATCGCGCTATCTATTGCACGACTGGGTACAAAACCGGTTTGGGGAGCGCCTGCAGGCGATCAACCGCGGTGTTGCGCAGGAAGGGGCCTTCTATCTTTTCGCCCTGCGGCTGGTGCCCTTGTTTCCGTTTTTCGTGGTCAATATTTTGATGGGGCTGACCAAAATCAGAACCTGGACCTTTTACTGGGTCAGTCAGCTGGGCATGCTGATTGGCACCATAGTGTACGTGAACGCGGGCACTCAGTTGGTCCAAATCAAGAGTGTTGGTGACATCCTGTCGCCGGGCCTGGTGGCATCCTTCGTACTATTGGGTCTGTTTCCCCTTCTGGCGAAAAAGTTTCTAAACCTCATCAAGCGGTTCCGGGGCCGGAACGCTTGAGAAAACCGTGTGAGTACAGCGAGTATGACTAAGCCGAAGAGTTTTGACCGCAATTTGATCGTTATCGGCGCCGGTGCCGCGGGACTGGTCAGTGCATATATCGGGGCCGCCATCAAGGCGGAGGTGACCCTGATAGAAGCGGGCGCCATGGGGGGGGATTGCCTGAATACCGGTTGTGTGCCCAGCAAGGCGCTGATCAAGTGTGCCAAGGTGGCCAATCAGGTACGCAAGTCCGCGGAGTTCGGTATCCATACCACAGCCCCGGAAGTTAATTTTCCCCAGGTAATGCAACGGGTACGCCAAGCGATTGAAACCATAGAGCCCCACGACAGCGTCGAGCGCTACACCGGTCTCGGGGTGGAGGTATTGCAGGGCTGGGGGCAGCTGCTGGACCCCTGGACTGTCAAAGTGACCCTCAGTGACGGCGGGGAACAGGTGCTCACTGCGCGCTCCATTATTCTCGCCACCGGTGCCGCGCCGGTGGTGCCGCCTCTGCCGGGACTGGATGACATTGACTATGTCACCAGCGAGACCATGTGGGACCGATTTGCCCAGCTGGATCGCGTGCCGGAGAGATTTGTGGTGCTGGGTGGTGGGGCTATCGGCTGTGAAATAGCCCAGTCCTTTGCCCGGCTCGGGTCCCGGGTGGCCCTGGTGGAAATGGCCCCGCGGCTGTTACCGGCGGAGGATGAGCTAGTGTCCACCACGGTGGCAGACTCACTGCGCGCGGACGGCGTCGAAGTACTGACCGCCCACAAGGCGACAGGGTTCGCCGCGGATGGCTCCCAGCAGCGTATTTTCCTCCAGGGCCCGGAAGGCGACCGCGAACTGGCCTTCGACCAGATATTGCTGGCGCTGGGGCGCCGTCCACGGGTGACCGGCTTCGGCCTGGAGGAGCTGGGACTGGTAGTCGATGGGTGCCTGCAGACGGACCAGTATTTGCGCACCGATATGCCGCATATCCTCGCCGCTGGTGACCTTGTAGGCCCCTATCAGTTTACCCACATGGCCTCTCACCAGGCCTGGTATGCGGCGGTGAACGGCCTCTTTGGCGATTTGAAGAAGTTCCGCGTGGATTACTCCCTGGTGCCGCGGGCGGTGTATGTGGACCCGGAGGTAGCGAGTGTCGGCCTCAACCAGCAGCAGGCGGTGGAACAGAATATCCCCCATACGGTGACCCGCTACGACCTCAGCGATCTGGACCGGGCCATCGTCGATGGCGTCGCACGGGGATTCGTCCAGGTGCTCACGGTGCCGGGCAAAGACAAGATTTTAGGCGCCACTATTGTCGGTGAAAACGCCGGTGAGCTGATGGCGGAATTCGTTGTGGCGATGAAGCACGGTTTGGGACTCAACAAACTGCTGGGCACCATTCACGCCTATCCCACCATGATGGAGGCCAATCGCCTGGTGGCCGGTGACTGGAAGCGCGCTCACGCGCCCCAGGGCGCCCTGAAACTGCTGGCGAAATTCCATCGCTGGCGGCGGAAGTAAGCTGGCAATCCGGCCCTGCTGTTTCCGGTAGGGCCGCTTTATAGCGCCGGGGTGGGCCCGGCCACTTCCGGTTGGCTGCTGTCCGCCAGTGCCTCGGCTTCTTCCCGGGCCTGCCTGGCCAGCCGCTGCTCCTCAATACGACTGCTCCAGGTCAACAGGGCCTGATAGTGGCGGATGTTCTGTACGTAGGTCACCGGCTCCCAGCCGCGGGCATAGCCGTGTTTGGTGTTCTTGTAATACTGACGCTTGGCCAGAAGCGGCAGGTGCTCGCGCACATCCACCCAGAGGTCCGGGTTGCCCCCCATTTTTTCCGTGAGTACCCGGGCGTCCTCGAGGTGGCCAAGGCCCACATTGTAGGCCGCGAGTGCCATCCAGGTGCGGTCTGGCTCCTGGATGCGCGCGGGGATCTTATCGTGGGTTTGCACTATATAGCGGGCGCCGCCCTCAATGCTCTGCAGGGGGTCCAGTCGGTTCACCCCCAGCTCGCGGGCGGTGCCCAGGGTGAGCATCATCAGACCGCGGACGCCGGTACGGGATTTGGCTTTGGGATTCCAGTGGGACTCCTGGTAGCTCAGTGCGGCCAGCAGGCGCCAGTCCAGGTCGTATTTTTGTGCCGCTTCCTGCATGGCGTCGCGCCATTTCGGCAGGCGCTCCCTGGTACTTTTGCTGAATGCCTTGGCCCCCCCGGCGTTCAGCGGGGTCAGGTGGCCGAAAAACTCCTCCCGCAACCGGGCCGCTATACCGTTGGTGTTAGCCCGCAACACAAAGCTGCGCGCGGCGTGGTAGAGACTGTCGTCCTCTCCCTGGGGGAAGGCCCAGGAGACGGGTTGAAACTGGGTGAGATTGAAGGCAAGTGCAGTGTTGGGGAAAAGGCCCCGATGCACGGCGTAGGCGTTGGAATCCACTACCGCATAGGGGAATTTGCCCTCATTCACCATTTCCAGCAATTCCATGGTGGCGACGTCATCCACCTCCTGCCACTCCAGGGCCGGGTATCGCCGTGACAGGTGGCGCATTTCCTCGGCGTGGGCGCTGCCGGCTAGTACCGCCACTTGCTTGCCGATCAGATCGGAGATTTTGCGCGGGCGTTTTTCACCCAGACGGTAGATCACCTGCTGGCGGATCTCCAGGTAGGAAGGGGTGAACCTGACCTCCTCGCGCCGCGCCGATGTTACAGTCAGCCCGGCTGCCGCCATGTTGGCACCCTCCTGGGGGTCCCCCAGGCGGGTGAAGAGCTGATTGACACTCTGGCTGTCACGGATCACCAGCTGGACACCCAGTTCGTCGGCAAAGGCCTTCAGCATGCCATATTCAAAGCCGGTAAAGTGGCCGGAGGCGTCCTCGTAATAGGTGGTGGGGCCGTTAAGTGAGAGAACCACCAACTGGCCGGAGGATTTGACCTGTTCCAGTACACTGGGGGCCTTGCTCGCCACCAGCAGCAATGCACAGGCACACAGCACCAGCCCTTTGACCAGGCGGCGGCTATAGCGCAGCAAGCGGCGTTTGGTGATCATCAATGGTCCCCTCCCAGTCCCTTAGCTGTTATTCTGTGGCGGCCTTCCCCACAGCCTGCCGGCACAGATCTTCCCTGGCCTGGGCGGCAAAATGCGGGCAATTTTACCCTATTTGCTGCGCATTTGCTCACCGGCCCGGTTTCGTTATCGTCACAGACCCGTATACATGGATTAAGTTTAGTCGTTGCAGGGCGGGTATGAGCCGATTGTCGCATTTTGCGCCACTGTGGCCGGGGCTTAAGCGGGCCGGGCGCGCCGCCCGTCACTGCCGGACAGCCAGTGTGTGCCGCCCCTGATATACAGTGTTGAAGGCCGCAGGGTTCGGGTACAATTGCGCCCTCTCCGATTCCCCGTGGAAGCTGCACCGCGCTCCGTGATGCGGATTCCCAATCTTCAGACAAGAGGCAAACTCCCGCGATGCTGATTCTGCGTGGTGCTCCCGCACTGTCGAAATTTCGTCACCAAAAGCTCCTCAACCAGTTGCGTTCCCTGCAACCCGCGATCCAGGACGCCTATGCCGAATTTGTCCACTTTGCGGACTCGCCGGAGCTCAGCGGCCAGCAGCAGTCGCTGCTGGGGCGCCTGTTGCAATATGGCCCAAGCGAGGAAAAGCACAGGCCCGAGGGCCGGCTGCTTTTGGTGGTACCGCGGCCCGGTACCATCTCTCCCTGGTCCTCCAAGGCGACGGATATCGCACACAATGCCGGCCTGACCCAGATTCGCCGCCTGGAGCGGGGCATCGCCTACTACCTTAGCGGCGTCGACTTAACAGAAGCTGAATGGGGCGCCCTGGCCGAGCTGTTGTACGACCGTATGGTAGAGACAGTACTGGGGGATTTAGCAGCTGCAGAACAGTTGTTCACCACCGGGGAGCCCCGGGCGCTGACCACTGTGGATATTCTCGATGGCGGCCGTAGCGCGCTGGAAGGGGCCAATGTCAGCCTGGGCCTGGCGCTGGCAGAGGATGAAATCGACTATCTCCTGACCAGCTTCGAAACGCTGGAACGCAACCCCACCGACGTAGAGCTGATGATGTTCGCACAGGCGAATTCCGAGCATTGCCGTCACAAGATATTCAATGCCAGTTGGGCCATCGACGGGGAGGAGATGCCCCACTCCCTGTTCGGCATGATTCGCAATACCTACCAGCTGGGTGGCGAGGATGTCCTGTCCGCCTATGCCGACAACGCCGCGGTGATGGTGGGGCATAGGGCGGGTCGCTTCTACCCGGATCCGGAGACCAGGGAATACGGCTTCAGTCACGAGTCCATTCATATATTGATGAAAGTGGAGACCCACAACCACCCCACCGCCATAGCGCCGTTTCCGGGTGCCGGCACCGGCGCCGGTGGTGAAATCCGAGACGAGGGTGCGGTGGGCCGAGGCTCCAAACCCAAGGTGGGCCTGACCGGATTTACGGTTTCCAACCTGCGTATCCCCGGCTATCTGCAGCCCTGGGAGCTGGACTATGGCAAGCCTGAGCGCATAGTGTCGGCGCTGGATATTATGGTTGAGGGGCCCATCGGTGGTGCCGCCTTCAACAACGAGTTTGGCCGCCCAAACATCTGTGGTTATTTCCGCACCTTTGAGGAGAACTTTGGCGGTGAGCGCCGCGGCTACCACAAGCCCATCATGATCGCCGGGGGCTATGGCAATATCCGCGAGGAGCACATCGATAAGCCGCCCTTCAAACCCGGCGCCAGGCTGGTGGTCCTTGGGGGGCCGGCGATGCTGATCGGCCTCGGCGGCGGCGCCGCCTCCAGTATGTCCAGCGGCTCCAGCTCCGAGGATCTGGATTACGCCTCGGTGCAGCGCCAAAACCCGGAAATCGAGCGCCGCTGTCAGGAGGTCATCGACCAATGCTGGCAGCTGGGTGACAGCAACCCCATCGCTTTTATTCACGACGTGGGTGCCGGTGGCCTTTCCAATGCGTTTCCGGAACTGGTGAAGGACGGCGGCACCGGCGGCAGGTTCGAATTGCGAGACATACCCTGCGATGAGCCGGATATGAGTCCGCTGGAAATCTGGTGCAACGAATCCCAGGAGCGCTACGTGCTGGCGATAATGCCGGACGATCTGCAGCGCTTCGAGAGTATCTGCGAACGCGAGCGCTGCCCCTATGCAGTGGTCGGCGAAGCGACCGAGGACAGGCATCTGTTACTGGGTGACCAGTTGTTCGATAGCAGGCCGGTAGACCTGCCCATGTCGGTGCTGTTTGGCAAACCGCCGCGCATGCACCGCGAGGCGGAGAAGTGCCAAGTGGCCACTGATGAATTCAGCACCGCCGGTATCGATTTGAATGAAGCGGTGGAGCTTGTATTGCGGCTGCCCACAGTGGCCAGCAAGAATTTCCTCATCACCATTGGCGACCGCACTGTGACGGGGCAGGTATCCCGGGACCAGATGGTGGGCCCCTGGCAGGTGCCGGTGGCGGACTGCGCCGTGACTACCGTGGCCTATGACAGTTATGCCGGCGAAGCCATGGCCATGGGTGAGCGCACCCCAGTGGCGCTTTTGAATGGCCCGGCCTCCGGCCGCCTGGCTGTGGGGGAGGCCATTACCAATATCGCCGCGACCCGGATACGGCAGTTGTCGGATATCAAACTGTCAGCCAACTGGATGTGCGCCGCCGGCCATCCGGGCGAGGAGGAGAAGCTCTACCGCACTGTGGAGGCCGTCGGCATGGAGCTCTGCCCCGAGCTGGGTATCACCATTCCGGTGGGCAAGGACTCCATGTCCATGCGGACTGACTGGAACGATGCCGGAGTGGATAAATCGGTGACGGCGCCCTTATCACTGGTTATTTCCGCATTTGCACCAGTGGTGGACGTGCGCAGAACGGTAACCCCGCAGCTGCGCCCGGGCAGGGACAGCGAGCTGATTTTTGTCGACCTGGGCGCAGGCCGCAACCGCATGGGCGGTTCCTGCCTGGCGCAGGTGTACAACCAGTTGGGCCGCACCCCAGCGGATCTCGAGGACCCCAAACGCCTCAAGGGTTTTTTCGAGGTGATGCAGCAGGCGCTGGAAGAGGAACTGGTTATCGCTTACCACGATCGCTCCGACGGCGGTCTCTTCGTCACCCTGGCAGAGATGTGTTTTGCCGGCCGCGTGGGGGTCGACGTGGATATCTATGAGCTGGGCGACGATGTGGTCGCGACACTGTTCAGCGAGGAGCTGGGGGCGGTATTGCAGGTCCCCGCCAACGAGGCGGAAATGCTGGTGCAGCGGTTTGCCGCAGTCGGGGTGGCCGCGCACCAGATCGGCGATCTGCGGCGCGATGAAATACTGCGTATCTCCTGCTGTGGCCGGGAGGTATTTTGCCGCTCCCGCGCCGAGTTGCAGCGTATCTGGGCGGAAACCAGCTGCCGTATCCAGGCCCTGCGCGACAATGCCGATTGCGCGGCACAGGAGTTTGCCGCCATCGGCGAGGAGGACCCGGGTCTCTCCGTCAATCTCAGTTTCGATCTCAACCGGGATATCAGTGCACCCTATATCGCCCGGGGCCAGCGGCCCGCAGTCGCCATACTGCGCGAGCAGGGGGTGAACAGCCAGGTGGAAATGGCCCATGCATTCCACCGCGCCGGTTTTAGTGCGGTCGACGTCCATATGAGCGATATTCTGGCCGGGCATGTCACCCTGGACGAATTTCGGGGGCTGGTGGCTTGTGGTGGCTTCTCCTACGGCGATGTACTGGGTGCCGGTGAGGGCTGGGCCAAGACGATTCTGTTCAACGATCGCGCCCGCGACCAGTTTGCGGGCTTCTTTCAGCGCCCGGACACCTTTGGTCTGGGAGTCTGTAACGGCTGCCAGATGTTCTCGGTGATCAAGGAGCTGATCCCGGGGGCCAGCCACTGGCCGCGGTTTGTGCGCAACCTTTCCGAGCAGTACGAAGCGCGCTTCTCCCTGGTGGGCATAGAGGAGTCGCCGTCGGTGCTGTTTCGGGGCATGGCCGGATCCTCAATGCCGGCGGCGGTTGCCCACGGCGAGGGGCGGGTGGAATTCGCCACCCGGCAGGCGCTGGAGGCCTGCGAGCAGTCCGGCACCATCGCCATGCGCTACCTGAACAATCACCGGCAGATCAGCGAGACCTACCCCGCCAATCCAAACGGTTCGGCGAATGGCATAACAGCCCTGTGTTCCGAGGACGGTCGCGTCACCATCATGATGCCGCACCCGGAGCGTGTTGCCCGCGCCGTATGCAACAGCTGGCACCCGGATGACTGGGAAGAGGATTCCGGCTGGATGCGCCTGTTCCGCAATGCGCGGGTGTTTGTTGACTGAATAAGTCTCGATAGTCGATGTCCGCAAATGCCCGCACAGTGTGCGGGCATTTTTATTTGCGGGCCCGATGCAGCAAGAGATCTAATCGGAAGTTTGTTCAAAATAGTGACGATTTGATCGAAATATGATCTTATTGGTGTATTGCTGAGCCAGAGGGGGCTGGCCACCAAAGCTAATAGATTGGCCATCCAAGACACAGAGAATCCCTTCGGCCCGGTAAAGGGCGCTGTTAATCTCAACTCGCCAGGTGAAATGACGTATCAAATCGGGGCGAGCCTATGCCAATCAGAATAAAGCACACCGCTATCAGCATTGCCGTCGGCAGTGCCGCAATGACCTGCAGCACACTTGTCGGAGCACAGGAGCAGTATCTAGAGGAAGTGGTTGTCACCGCGCAAAAGCGGGAACAGTCCGCATCCGATATTCCTATCGCCATCAGCGTACTGGACGGGGATGAGCTGGCCGACAAGGGCATTCAGGATTTTGGCGATCTCAGCGTATCCACTTCGTCGCTGGATGTGGCCCGGGGCAACAGTACCAACAACCCGGTGATCACCATTCGCGGCGTCGGGTCGACGGACCCCTGGATCAACAATAACCCGTCGGTGTCGGCGTTTAGCGATGGCGTTTATCTGCCGTTCGCCTCCTACCTGAGCATGCCGCTGTACGATCTGGAGCGGGTGGAGATTCTCAAGGGCCCCCAGGCCGGCCTCTATGGGCGCAACAGTATCGCCGGGGCCATCAATTTTATTTCCGCCCGGCCCGGAGACGAGTTTGGCGGTTATCTGGATACCAGTTACGGCGCCTATGGCGAACAGCAGCTCCAGGCTGCGGTGGACACTCCTGTAAGCGAAACCCTGCTGTTGCGGCTGGCCACTACGGTGCAGAGGGGCGGTGGCTATATCGACCGCGAGGGCACTGCCGATACCACCGGAGGTTTTACCCGCGCGCCCGGTGTGATTCCGGGTGTGGATGTCACCAGCGACGAATCCGGTTATGGCGACAAGGACATTTTCGCCGCGCGGGCGACGGCTCTGTGGCTGCCGACGGACAATATCAGTGTGAATTCAAAAATTCACTACGCTTCGGACGAGTCTGAAATTATCAACTCCACCAATCTGAGCGGCGATATACTGGGGCTGTTCCAACCCGCCGGTGACGATCCCTTTACCGACTATGATGATTTCGCCGGCAGGATGGACGCCTCGCAGAAGGGTGCCTCGGTGGAGGTAAACTGGGACCTGGATAGCTTCACTTTCACTTCCCTGACCGGTGTCGAGAAGCTCTCGCGGCAGTATGGTGTGGGCGACTTCACACCGCTGCGGCTGGCCGAACCCACCTATGACGAGAGGGTTTCCAGCGTCAGCCAGGAATTTCGTATCGCCGCGGACACCGATAGCGTTCACTGGCTGGCGGGTGTCAATGCCACGGCGGACAAGATCGACTATGGTCGGGTACTCTCCAGTGCCGACTTTTTGATGGGTGATCTGGTTTCCGCCTATGAGCAGGAGGACAAGAGCTGGTCCCTGTTCGGTCAGGTGGACTGGTTGTTCGCCGACGACTGGGAACTCAGCAGCGGTCTTCGCTACACCGACGAGCAAAAGGATTACGAAGGGGGCTCTTATGAAGGCGACCCCTTCGGCACCTCCATTGTCAGCATTGCCTTTCCCGGTGTTGCCGGCGGCCTCTGGGGTACCAGTGCCTACGACAACCAGGACGTTTCCGGCCAGCTGAAACTTTCCTGGACCGGCATAGACGACACACTGGTGTATGCTTCCGTCAGCCGCGGATTTAAAAGTGGTGGCTTCGACGGTTCCGGCCTGGTCAATGAAGCGGGTTACATCCCCTATGGTGCGGAACAGCTGATCGCCTATGAAACAGGAATCAAAACCCTTTTGCTGGCGGATTCCCTGGAACTGTCGGCGTCGGCATTCTTTTACGATTATTCCGACAAACAGGTGTTGGCGATCCTGGACCTGGGCAATGGTATCACCGAAGCGGTAACCCAGAACGCCGCCGCTTCCGATGTGACGGGCCTGGACCTTGAGCTCAAGTACCACGCCACCGAAAACCTGTCTTTCGGTTTGGCTGCAACACTGCTCGATTCCGAAATTACCGACTGGGACAGTGACGACCCGGCCGAGGTCGCGGCGCGCACCGGCAATGAACTGCCCGGCACCCCGGAAAACAGTATCACCGGCGACGTCAACTGGAGCACGGAAGTGTTCGCCTACGGTATCGATTCCAGACTATGGGTGGTACACAGTGATGCGGTATTCCGCGATATCGAGAATACCCCCGACCTGATGTCAGATGGTTACACGCTGCTGAATGCAAGGGTCGATGTCGGCCGTGCCGAGGGGGACTGGTCGGTGTATATGTTCGGCAAAAACCTCACTGATGAAACCTATGTAACCAGTGTGCGCACATTATTGGGAATGGAAGGCGCCTACTATGGCGAACCGCGTACCTGGGGTGCCGGTTTCCGCTGGAATTTCTAGGGCCTGTTTACATTAACTGAGTTAGTTATTAACCCGGCAACTAAAGAAGTTGCCGGGTTATTCGCGTAAACCGGCCTGGGTTCAGGTCACAACTGTACTGTGGAAAGGGTTGGTGTCAGAGCCCGGCCCGCTTGGCGATATCCACCCGGCTCACTGGGTCCAGCTCGGAAAACTGTTTGGGCGTAATGCCGTAGTAGGATTTGAACGCCCGGTGATAGCTGACCACATCCCCGTAGCCGAGCGAATAGGCGATATCCTTAATGCTGCGATTGCCGGTGGATAAATATTGACAGGCGAGGTCCATGCGAACCTCCAACAAAAGCTTGTTGTAGCTGCTGCCGGACAGCGCCAGGTGACGGCGCAAACTGCGCTCACTCATATTGAGGCGCCGGCCGATATCTGCGGGACACATAAACCCCTCGCCTGAATTCATCAGCAGGGTGCGCACAGTATGTACCAGGGACTGGGAAGCCCCCAAATTTTGCAGCGCCCGCATGCATTCGGATTTGCAGAAATCATTGACCACCTTACACGAATACTTGAGCGAATCGCGGCCAATCTCGCCGTTAAACACCACCCGGGTGTGTTCTCTACCGTAGGCGATGGGGCAGTTGAACTGGCGGTGGAATTCTTCGCTGTGCTGGGGTTCGGGATAGGGCACCTCTATGGCGCTGAATAGGGATTCCCCGTCCTTCACAAGATCCGACAGCGCGGTTAAAGTGGTCAACCAGTTTTCGATCAGAAATCTCTGCAGAGCACCGTGGGTGACGTTCAGATCGGCGGTTATCTTCAGTTCCCGCCCATCGTAAAAATGGTGCACATTGAACACTGAGCCAAACGCCTGTCGGTAGTCCACATAGGTTTTTACCGCCGCGGCCAGATCTTCGCTGCTGATAATGGCATGGCCCAGTACCCCCAGGTCACCCATATTGAAATTTTGACCGGAACGCATTCCCAGGTCGGGAATATTCAGCAGGTTCACAATCTCTTCTACCACAGACAAATACAGTCCCGTGTCGATACGCTCTCCTTTGATTTGTAAAAGGCGGGAATCAACACTGTCTTTGTCCGCACTGAGGCCTTGGTCAGAAGCGATGGCCAGCAGGCGGTTGAGGGAGGTTTTAGCCATTCCGTTGGTCGCGGACAGTTTATGCATAGCTAAACCGGAGAGACATTTGGCAAGGGGTATAAATACGTAAACCCCATAGTAAAGGCGCCGACGGCACAAAGCAATCCGCAGCGGATTAAGGCCGCAAACGCAAGTGTTGTGGCCACCTGTATCATTGTTGAAATCCGCATGGCGGCAACAATAAGGCTCCGACATTTACTGCTGAATGAGTTCAGTTGCGCGAGCTTGCTATGACCCAAATTCTGTTGCGAAACCGCCCCGCCTGTTTGTATTTGCTGCTTCTGGTTTGGGCCCTGGTAGCCCCGTCTTCAGTTCAGGCCAAACAAGGGGACGGGCGAGAATCGTGCCTGCAGAAAATTTGTCCCTCATACGTGGTCTCGAAGGAGACAGTGTTGCGCTGGCACCAGTTAAAGGACAGTTATGGTCCAACTTTTGCCGGCACCCAGGCATGGCAACAATATATGGATTTGATCGAAACTGAGGCCCGGCGGCTGGGGGTGGTGGATTTAAAACACAACACTTTTCGCTACCGCCGCTGGCACACCTCTGAGTGGCCGGATAGCTCCCGCTGGTCTTTGTCGATCGGAGGGCACCCTATTGAGGTGGCCAACTATGGGGCCAATTCCGGTACCACTGGTGCCGCAGGGGTCACTGCGGACGTGGTCGCCCTCACCGGCGATGAACTTTCGGCCATGCAGGACAAAAGCGCCCTGCGCGGCAAGATACTGGTCCTCAGTATCAGACCGACCCATCTGCTGGAGCGAATATCCGACTGGTTGTATGCCCCTCCGGAATACCCGTTCGAGGTGGGGCAGATAGTGAAGTCGGAGACCAGTGTTTTCCACAGCACTGTATCGCAGCTGTTCGCCGCCAATTTCGATGGCAGCCTGCCGTTTCCGAAACCCCACTACCTGCGGTTGATCAAGGAAACAGGTGCCGCGGCAGTGGTGGTGATTTTCGACATGGCCAATGCCCGGGTAAACGGCTTGTACAGCTTTCCCGTGCCCGCAATCTACAACATACCCACTTTGTATCTGGGACGGGAATCCGGGCGGGAACTGTTGCAATACCTACCGCGGCACAAACAGGCAACACTCACTCTGCGCGCCCAGGTAGAAGAGACACAGGCCTACCAACTGGCAGGTTTTCTGCCGGGCAGGAATTACGGTACCGACAAGGATGAGATTGTCCTGATGATTTCCCACACCGACGGGCCGTCCATTTCGCAGGAAAACGGTCCGCTGGGGCTGCTGTCGATACTCCATTATTTCGCTCAATTCGATGCCCGCCAGCGGGACAAAACCCTGATGTTGTTTTTGGATAGCCGCCACTATATTCCCAACCGGGAGGCTGCCCTGCCGGATTACAACATCGACAGAGTTCTGGGGCCGGGTGGCCCTCTCGCGCCGGCAGAGGGCAAGCTGGTGGCCAGTGTGCACCTGGAGCATCTGGGACAGCTGGAATACCGGGAGCTAAACGGAAAATATGCGCCGACCGGCCGCATGGAAATCGGGGGTTACTATGTGACCGGATACCAGGGCGTCATAGACCTGGCCGAACAGGCACTTAAGGACAACCATCCGCTAAATCAGGTGCTGCGCTCGGCAGATATTCCAGGGGTGCACGGTCTGTCCCAGGGGCCCTGGTTCGGTCTCGGGCATCACCCGCGCAAACTGGGTATAGAGGCCATTGCCTCCAACATGACGTTCATGGGAGCCTACTGGTCGAGTGCGGCACGGCTCGATTACTTGGACGTGGACCAGTTCATCCGGCAGACCAATGTAATGACACAAATTGCGGCCGGGTTTATGGGTGCTGATATTTCGCGCCTGACCCGAACCAAATTAACGGAAACCGCGACCGAAAAATAATCTGCGTCAATCAATCCAACCGCTGCTGCGACAGACAGCGGCAGACCTGTTTGATCTTCAGGTCTTTAAGCCCGGGAATTGAGTCTATGCACACCGAATACCGAAAAATGCACAATCTGGCCGAACTGGTGGACTCTGCCTGTGGCATACACGCCGATAAGATTGCCTTTCGGTGCCTGGACCAAAGCATCACCTATGCGGAACTGCGTCGGCAAAGCCGCTGCCTGGCCCAGTGGCTGCAGCACCGGGGTGGGCTGGAGGCGGGGGACAGGGTGGCGATTCAGCTGCCCAATCTGATCCATTACCCCATCGCAGCCTTCGCGGCCATAGAGGCGGGTCTGGTGGTGGTCAACACCAATCCACTGTATACACCCCGGGAAATGCGCCATCAATTCGTGGACTCAGGGGCTAAAGCCATTGTGACCCTGGGACAGCTGCTACCCGGCCTAGAGGAGATTATTGACCAGACTGCTATTAGTACCGTGATTCTCGTCGATGCCACGGATCCGGGGGATCGACAGAAAACCCGAAAAGCGCAGTATGTCAGCCTGCATAAAGTTATTTCCGCGGGCGCTGATCTTCCCCCTCTCGCTGTCAGCCCGGCCCGGCCTCAGGATATAGCGCTACTGCAATATACCGGCGGCACTACCGGGGTTGCCAAAGGCGCCAGTCTGTCCCACAGCAACATTCTCCACAATACAGACCAGTTCCTGCACGCCATCAGCGACTTCGCGCGGTGTCGCGACAATATCTTTGTGTGCCCCCTGCCGCTGTACCATATTTACGCCTTTACCGTGAACATGATCGGTTTGTTTGCCAGCGGCTGCACCAACTTGCTGATTCCGAATCCCCGCGACCTGGACAGCCTCGTCGACCAGCTTCGAGACGTGCCATTTACCGGTTTTTCCGGATTGAATACACTGTTTGCGGGCCTTTGCCGGCACCCGGGGTTTCGCGATCTGGATTTCAGCCACTTGCGGCTTACCACCTCCGGCGGTAGCGCTTTGACCTCGGCCGCGTTCGAATCCTGGCAAGAGGTCACCGGCTGTACCATCACCGAGGGCTACGGACTGTCAGAAACCTCCCCGGTGCTGACCATCAATGTCCCGGGTCGCGAACGGCTCGGCACCGTGGGCCGGCCGCTGGTGGACAGCGAAATTCAGATCTGGGACAAGTCCGACCGGCCGGTGACCGCCGGTGAGGAAGGACAGATAGTGGTGCGGGGGCCACAGGTAATGAGCGGTTACTGGGGGCGCGCAGAGGAAACCGCCGAGGCGATCAGCGCGGACGGCTTTTTCAGAACTGGCGATGTGGGCGTATTGCTCGGCGACGGTTCACTAAAAATCGTAGATCGCCTGAAGGATATGATTATAGTGTCCGGATTCAATGTCTACCCCCATGAAATCGAAGATGTGCTCAGTCGTCATGAAAAAATTATCGAAGCCGCCGTAGTCGGCGTCGCCGATAGTAAAACCGGCGAGGCTGTGTGCGCGCATATCGTGTGTGGGGGGGAGCTGGGCGAGCAGGAGGTGATTGACCACTGCCGCGAGCAACTCACCGGGTACAAGGTGCCGAAGAAAATTGTGTTTCACCGCGAACTGCCAAAATCCAGTGTCGGCAAGATTTTACGGCGCGCATTGCGGGACAACTGACAGGCGCCGTGCCCCCCAACAGGGAAGGTAAGGTCTCCCCGGGTTTTAGCCTCTATTCCACCATCAAAGCTATTGCGCTGCTGCCGGGGTGAAAGTCCCTAATTTCCGTGTGCATCGCGGCTGGAGTGGAAGCGTCTCTCCCTGCCCCGCTATTGTCACAGTGGAAAGCCGGTGCGACCGGTTCGGCTACCGGTCAGGTCAGTGCGCATTGGGTCCGGGGATAGGGCCCGGCAAGATCCAAATTATTTGCTAAACTTGTGATTGACCCGGCGGGCTGGTCTGAGCAGACAAAGTTATGGTTGCTTCATGATCCTGCCGCTCCCGTCGATAAAAAGAGGGCAGAGCAGCCAACTGACAACGAAATCAGTTGTGAGGTTAATCTGGTACGGGGATGTGCCACCGCCGGGCTAAGGCCTGCGGGAGTTCTTAAACCGTGCTACGGATTCTCTTTCAATTATCGACAGCGCGGCGGAGTCTGTTGCACAGGAATCTGTTCAAATCCCGGTGTGGTGAGCTTGTGCCGGTCACATATCTGCCACTGGACACTTCGATAAATATGAGGAGGCGGCTATGAGCTATAACCAGGAGCTGGCGAAAAAAATACGCGAACTGCTCGCTGATAACGAGGGGCTCAGCGAAAAGCAGCTGTTTGGCGGTCTCGCGTTTATGCTCAACGGCAATATGGCGTGCGGGGTGGTGGGGGAGGAACTGCTGGTGCGGGTGGGCCCGGACAACTACCAGCAGGCGCTGGGTGAAAGGTTTACACGCCCAATGGATTTTACCGGCAGGCCACTCAAGGGCATGGTTTATGTCGAAGAGGACGCTATTGCCGCAGATTTGGGGGAGTGGGTCAGTCGCGGTGCGGAATTTGCCGGCAACTTACCACCCAAGTAGTTGTCTGCGCCGCTCGGGCGCCAGCCTCCACCCAGCTTATAGCCTTATCTTTCATTACTTCGTCGGATACTGATGTCCACCTTTGGAAGACTGTATTTCATTGCGCCAGCCGATAGCTCAGTCCTCGTCCAGCAGGGCCAGTGCCGAAGCGACAGCGCCCTGCAGCAGTCGCGGTTCCGGGCGAACCCGGGCGAAGACACGAATGCCCATTAGCACCGCCAGAAGATTTCGCGCCAGATCTCTAGCCGGCAGCCGCAGACTGATACTGCCATCCTTCTGGCCCGATTTCACGCACTGATAAAAAAACCGCTCTACCTGCTCCAAAATGGCGGCAATGTCCCGCTGGAGTTGCGGATCATCGGGTTTGTCGGCCATGGCCGCATTGACCAGCATACAGCCCTTCTGATCGGAGTCGTTCAGGGAGCGCGAGACCACCTCCTTGAAGAAGGTCTCTATTGCCTGCCGCGGCGGCTGGCTTTCACAGCGCGCGATTCTCGCCGAGATGGTTGTATCGACGTAATGATCGAGGGCCTGCCGGTACAAAGCGCTTTTGTCGCCAAAGGCGTTGTACAGGCTGGGACCGGTCAGTCCGGTCCTGTCCGTCAGATCCCGCATCGAGGTTCCCTCGTAGCCCTGCAGCCAGAAGGTGTCCAGAACCTGTTTTAGAACCGAGCTGTGGTCAAATGTTCGCGGTCGCGCCATCTCTGACACCACTTGTCATTGCTGTCTTAGTTGCATTTTATAACGACCGATATAATATGTCCAACGCCGGACGCTGAAGATTCCCCACAGCGTCACTGAATTTGGAAGTATGAGATTATGATCAGCTTTTACTATCATCCGACCCCCAACCCCGCCAAGGTGGCGCTGTTTCTGGAGGAGGCGGGACTGCCCTATAAAATGGTCCCGGTGGACACCGGCAAGGGAGAGCAGCACAGCGAGGAATTCCGCCACATCAACCCCAATGGCAAGGTCCCGGCTATCGTTGACAGCGACGGCCCAGGCGGAGCGGAGGCGCGCCTGTTCGACTCAACTGCCATTCTTCTTTACCTGGGCGAGAAAACCGGCAGGTTTATCGGCGCGCCGGAAGACCGGCCGGAGCTTCTGTCCTGGCTGATGTTTATTGGTACCGGCGTGGGTCCCTATTCCGGCCAGGCGGTGCACTTTCAGCTGGCGGCGCCGGAAAAAATACCCTATGCGGTGAACCGCTACCGCTGGGAGGCGCGACGTCATTACAATCTGCTGGACACCCGGCTGGCCCAGCGGGAATACCTCCTCGGTGATACCTATACCATTGTGGATATGGCCGCCTGGGGCTGGGTTGATCGCCTTACCAATGTTTTTAACACAGAGCCGGGGGAAGCCCTGGGCTCTTTCCCCAACCTACAGCGCTGGTTTGAACAGGTGGATGCCCGTCCCACTGTCGCCCGTGCCAGGGCCCTGGTTAACGATCATCCATTTAAAACTGTCAGCGATGAAGAGACCAAACGCGCCTTGTTTCCGTCCAATTATGCTACCCAGGAGGTTTCCAATGAAGCTTGAGAATAAGCGCATTCTGATTACCGGGGGTTCCAGTGGCATCGGCTATGCTACTGCCCAGAATTTGTTGCAGAGAGGGGCGCGGGTGGCCATTAGCGGCCGCCGACAGGAGGCTCTGACTAAGGCGGTGGAGGGACTGCGCAGCTTCGGTGATGTGACGGCTATCTGTGCCGATGTAGCTACCGGCGAAGGGCGGGAGGAAACACTCAGCCAGGCGCTGGCGGCGCTCGGCGGCCTCGATATACTGGTGAACAATGCCGGCGGTCTCCGGGCCGGTCCCCTGTCGCAGTTGGAAGAGACTGACATAATGAAAATGGTGGAGGTCAATCTTTTGGCTCCTATTCTGTTGACCCGCGCCGCATTGCCCGCCCTTGAGAAAAGCGGGGATTCCATGGTGGTTAATGTCTCCTCCGCGTTGGCCCTGGTGGGTATCCCTTTCTATTCCATTTACGCCGCCGTGAAGGCCGGTGTGGCACATTTTGGTGAGAGTCTGCGTCGGGAGCTCAAAGGGGAGGGGATTCATGTGATGACAGTTTTCCCCGGTGGTACTGATACGCCGATGATGAAGACCAGTAATGCGGGCCCGGAACTGGGGTTTACCCTGGAGCCGGTAGAGGCGGTAGCGGAGGCTATTGTCGCCGGTATGGAGGAGGACGCACTCACGGTTATCCGCGGCGGTGAGCAACGCCAGGAAATGATCGCACTCAACCGCACTGATCCGGCCAAGCTGGATGAGCGTTTTGCCGGGCTGAAGGACACCCTGGCAGATGCGGTCAAAGATCACACCGCATTGTGAGCCGATTTTGCCCTTGTGAATCAGGGAATGCTGTTACGGTAAGCGCGAAGCTGAAAACCCCAGATGCAGTGTAGAAACAGTTCACTGTTGGCTGTTGTTATCTAACTGTGGAAACCCCCCGCCCTAAAGGACGGGGGGAGACATTTAAGAGTCCCAGATTGCGCCGTAGGCGGGAATTCCCTGCAATTCCATTTCGTAAACCACCTTCTGGGTCAAGGCCTGATTAGCAATACAGATCACCGCTTCCGCTCCAGTTTCCTGGACGGCGTCCCATGCCAACTGGACCAGGTCGGGCTTCCCGTGACGGCTGGTATCCCATATCAAGGCGTCAGGTATAGCGCCCAGTACTTCTTCAACGAAGTCGTCGCCATAGGTTTTTCTCGGGCTGCGGGTAGACCAGACCAGGCTGGCGGGCACTTTTTTCGCCAACAGGTGGGGTAAACAGGGGCCGATTCCGCTGCCGGTGGCTACATATACCACTTTCTTGAATAGCACCTCGATATTGGCCACACCCGCCGTTGGAATTCCTTTTGTCCAGACCTGTTGGGGCTTGTCATCTATAAACCTGCCCGTCCAGTCCCCCGCTCGCGAGATGGTCAAGCGAAATCCCTCTTCGCTTGGTGCAGGTACATTGGCAAAGGAGTGCCACTCCAGAAAAGGCCGCCGGCTAATCGCTGTGGAGGATCCTGCAAAAGGCGTCACGCCATGGTCAAAGCGGGTCAGGGCAACATGTGAAGACGGCGAAACGATATTGATCTTCACCTTTTTCAACCGCAGCCAGGGCAGGGCTACACTAAAAGTCAGGATGGTCAGCCCCCAGAATGACAGGCTCTGGACCAGATCAGAGGCACTGTCCGCAAGCAGACAGGTTTGGGCCCAAAACAGAATGAGTACCGACCAGCCGCCGAACCGATGCACCAGCTCAAATTGGTTGTGATAACGTCTCCGGACTGATGGCAAAGCCATGACAACCATAAGTATTAGCAATGCCATGAGTGAAAACACTACCCAGACAAGGCCGGCGGATGTATCTGGTAAAGGTCCGTTTTTCTGATCAATGAGCCCCGCCAGAAAAACCGCGTACCAGAGAGTTCCAGCCACGGCGCTGCCACTGTGAAGCCCACCAAAATGATATACCTTGGCAAGATTCCATCGAATCCAGAGTGGCCAGCTGACTGGAGCCCGGGTAGCAATCCAGAAAAATAAATTGATGGTATATTGTTGGCGCACCAGTACAGCTACCATAAAATTTGCTAAAACAAGATCTAATAATATGGCGAGGTTGCCATCCTGTTTTGACCACCAGCCTGCCTGAGTTGATCCATGCCATAGTATCCAGGCATTGACAGAAATAACCAGAAAAAATAATCGGTTATAGTGTTCAAGATAACGATGTCGTAAGATTCTTCGGGTCAGGCTTGGTTTGTCGTCCAACGTTAGTTTTTCTATTACTGCATCCATAATTCTGCGACTCCTGTTTTTAGGCTACAGATACCAGATCTGGCGTTTTCTTTTGAATATGCTCGAGTAACGCCTTTTTATCTATTTTTCCTCTGGCTGTTATTGGAAACTCCGCAAGCGCAACGATAGCGGAGGGGAGGCAGTAATAGGGAAGCCTTGCACCAATGGCATCCATACAGAGCTGGACATCGACGTTAATGGGCGTGACAAATGTCACTAGTCTTTCTTGATCAATTTTCAGCGTTACTGCCTGCCGGCAACCTTTGGCAGATTCAGTAACAGAGGAAATTGAATCCAACTCTACCCGGAAACCCTTTATCTTTACCTGGTCATCTGTGCGCCCCCAATACTCCAGCTCACCATCCTCATTCCAACGCCCCAGATCCCGGGTTCTGAACATGGTGCTACCGTTGGGGTTGAAGGGATCCGGCTGGTACCGCTCGCAGGTCAGGGCTTCATTATTGATATAGCCGGCTGTAACGCCTTGCCCTCCCAGCCATATTTCTCCCAGTTCACCTATGGGACAGGGCTTACGATGCTCATCGAGTAGATACACAGTATTATTAGGAGTCGGCTTGCCGATCGTAAGAGACGGGGAATTTGGAGAATACGGCTGTGCCGTGGTAATGATTGTCGCTTCGGTTGGTCCATAGCTATTAATGAACCGACAGTTTTTTACCCATTTCTCGGCCAGAGGTCTTGGGCAGGGCTCTCCTGCCACCACCACAGTTTTGGCTGAGTGGCAGAGGGTGGAATCGATCTTTGCCAATATACTTGGAGTCGCGATAATTACATCGCACTGCCGGGCAGCCTGTGTGAAGTTGGCCTCTCTGATCACCAATGTTCCGCCATGCGCCAGGCAGCCCAGTATTTCCCATGCCGCCATATCGAAGGCTATGTTCAATAGTTGTGAGACCTTGTAGCCTGGTTGAATCCCCAGGTTACCCGGACTGGACAACAGTATATTGCAAACATTGCCATGGGTTACCTGAACCCCATTTGGAGTTCCTGTGGTGCCGGAAGTGAACAAAATAAAACAGTTGTAACTGGAGTCGGTCTTTTTTCCATAGGTTTTAAAAGCGATCTCACTTTGCTGATCGCTGGAAATCCAATCGATATTGTCGATAGGTAAAATTATCCGATTGGTATCGGCTGGTATTTTATCTTTCAGGTGTGAAAGGGTTAAAGTCACCCTGATTTCAGCGGTCTCCATAACCTTCGATATGGTTGTTGTTGGGGTTATTCTTATGTCCTGAGGTACATAAGCAGCTCCTGTCTTCAATATGGCAAGCATCCCGACTAACATCGGGATTGAGCGCTCCAGAAAAAGACCTACATTGTCGCCTGGTCCTATGCCCATATTGACAAGTTTTGTTGCAAGATAACCGGCCTGTGTATTCAATTCTCCATAAGTTATTCGTTGACTACCATGCTTGGCAGCAATATTCTTTTGTCGACATTGAGCCTGCCTCTCGATAGCCCGATGAATGAGTCCGTAGGGAACTTGCATCGATGGACCTTTGCCATAGGCTTCGAATTTCTTCTGGTCGGAGTGAGAAAGTATAGTCAGGGCTTTTCGTTTGAATGAATTTACTTCTAGAATCGATTTTTTTGATTGATAGGTGTTGGGTGAGATAGGATGGATATTCTGGGTTTCCATTTCCATTTTTGTCTCCAAGACGCTCTTAAAAATATTTTTGGTTTTAACCTACTAGATCCTATTCATTCTAATTCTTGTGGAAATTGTTGTTTTCTTATAAATTTATCCTCCTTTTTTGTTGTAGTATAATTAGTTGTCCTTTTTTGGTCTCATGGTTGAATTAGGTTTAACTGTCATGGGGCTGAGTCTACCGCCAAACAAATTCATGGTTTAAGACTTCATCTTCTAAATAACCAATTACTTTTCAACGGAACTTTAATAAATTCAGATTTTTTTCCTGGCTGATTATAGGGGCTTGAGTTATATTTTTTTCATTCGCTCAATCGTAGAATTTACAGGCAGGTGATAGGTCAAGTTCATTAAGTTACGGTTCCAGGCTTAAATCGCTGTTAAACAATTGGGGGTCTGCCGCCATCAATTATGAGCTCTTAACTCACAGTCATCAGGAATAGCAGATTGTTATGGGGTGAGGTTTGATGAATCAGGGATATTGTTAATGATGTGAGAAACATCCGTAGTTTTTTTAAATCCATGTCCTTGGTCTTATTGTTATTTGGTCTTATTTTATTGCACATATCCACCAGATATATTTCGGATATTAACATTATGAATTTTGATTGTGTTGCAGAAATTTCTGGAAACTTCTCAAATTTAGGTGGGAATATCCGCCATTTATGTGAAAGAAGCTCAAAGGCTTCACAGTCCTGGGGCGCCAGTGACTTCCTTCTCATTTTCTACTATAACTGGTTCCAAATATTATTTTTGATGGTGGGGGAAATGGAGGAAAAATTACATTGATAAGCCCCATTTTGGACTGTGATAGACTCATCAGTTGCTGGGTTTGAAGTATTGATAGCTATCGATAGTGCTGAATTAACGGCTGGTCTACCTCAGAGCACTGATAGTTGTCGACAACACGGATTGGAAGAAATAATGGCCCTACTAATTGTCGGTTTATTTGGTATCCGGAGGTTTTGCTGGAAGCTTTGGGCCAAATAAATGAATTAAGTGCCAGGAATATTGTCGAGTTAAAATCCGTTTGAACGATGGGGTAGGCAAATTTTTTGAAAGCTGAGCTCAGGTATCTGAGAATCAGCGGTATTCTTCTTCTGTACTTGATTACAGGCCTTCATTGCGTTCATTAGATAGGTTTTTTCAATATTCATAGGACCAGGTTCCGGTCAAGGTGCGGATTACTGTTTTAAAATCAGTATACCTTCTGAAGGTATTTCCTCACTTGCAATCTGAATTTAATCTTCATGGAGAATATGGTGCTAAAATCAGATTTTTGAAGTACATGTATATTTTTCTTCTTTCTTTAAAGAGGTGTATGTCTAGGGGCTGCGCCCTGAGCCGCTCATCGCAGGGCTTGCTTTTTCGCAGGCGTACGCCTGTTTTACCATTGCTGGTAGCCATGCTTCACTTCAATCCAGTGGGTTGTGGTTAGCTGGCGGATTGGACTGCAACCCTTACAGTCAGTACCTTTAAGATGCTTGTTGCTGGATTACTGTACAAGCATCTACATCACGAGCTTTTGTTTAGCGCGAGGTAAAAGGCCGATTACATCCATTTGTCGCTGTAAGCGGGGCGTGGGGTCACTCTTCCCCTCAGCGACTTTAACTGGCTTGCCGATAACCTCTTTAACAGAAGCCACCAGTAGGGTTGCCAGTGTGGATTGCAAGGCCACAGGAATGCGCGATTTGCTCCCTTTGTAGTACGCCATCGCTTGCTGGGCAATACCCAGCGCATTGGCAAACTGTGTCTGAGTCATGTTCTGGGCTTTACGGAATTGCGCTTTCCCCTTTCCCATAGCAATTGGCGTAAGAGAGCTTCTGGAAAGACTTCACCCACCACTAGCAGGCTGTTGAAATTCGAAGAATTTCGACGCCTGGTTCCGGAATATGGATGTTCCGGCACAATCGGCGACGCCTAAGTCGTTGATTTTGGGAGAAAAGTGAAAATCACATTTTTCGCTTTTCGTGTGTTGCAAAAGGCAGGATGCCTTTTTCAACAACCTGCTAGAATCCCATCTATTGAAATTTTCTCTTAATTTGTCGCACTGCGCGGTCATAGCGGTTCTTGTTGTGCATACCTCTGAGCCCCTCGTCATGAAACGTATGCTCAAAGGTTTTCCCCACAGCATCAAGGTGGTCCAGCGCATCGACGGCATTGCCCTTCTCGCCCAGCAAATAGGCCTTGGATATCTCCATTCGTAATTGAAACATATCTTCCAAATGCTGATTGGCATAACAGTCATGATACTTCAGGCATTCATCTAATGAGGCCTGAGTAAATGGATCATATGCAACGATATGATCAGGAATCTTTTTAGTACATTTATATATCGAAGTGGTGAAAACCTGTCCATACCATTCAAAATACTCTGCAAGATAACCCATCGTTATTTTGATCCAAGGTAGCCGGTCAAAGAAAAAGTCCTGATTTATAAAAAATGACGAATCGGGGAGAAGATTTGGCATAAATTGTTGAGTGATATGCCTGTTTAGTGCCGGTGTTTTGCACATATCGACAAAACAGATTTCAATTGCCCGCTTTGGCCAGGTAAAGGTGTTGAAGTCGCCGATATTTAGGTTAATTAGCTCAGTGTACGGTGCAATATTGTCCTTGAGGGTAGGTACGAATGAGTCTCCGAATTTATACGTTACAGGGCCGAAATGTCTGACAACATCGGCGCCGTTTGCAGGCGCTGGAAGATAGCCAAGTTCATAGCTATGAATCGGTTTTTCGCCTTCGAGCCAGTTCGAGCCCGGATTTTTCAGATAGGGATTCTCCGTAAGGCCCTGCGCAAGTGCAACGACGGAAGAGCCCATAAAGCTCCCCGCATCTATGACAAAACCCTGCGCTTTGTACTTGCTCTTCGCAAGAGAGTACAAAAATTTTCGTTCCGAAATGGACAGCATACCGGGTGTATCCAGTAGATGTGCTGGCGTTGGTATTTCGAAATCACTGATCTGCGGATGACAAATACACCCGGCGGCGGTTCTATCCCAACTCATAGTATTCAATCCGATGATCTCCTTCTAGAGTGGTCACGTTTGGCTGGATGCGGACGAGTTTCTTGGGTTTCATCTCGTCCAGTGATAAGCTGAGTCGCCGCCGCTGCCGCAAACCATATGCTCGCATTGCGCACACCACGGTTCGAGCACTTCGCATCAAGCCCGATATTGAGTGGCAATAGGCGATTACTCTGGGTTAGTAGCCGAGCATCCAGTGGTACGCCTTAGTGCACAGGCTTGAGTTGACTAAGCTGCGCCAGATTGTACTACTATTTGAAGGTGGCGTGGGTTGGATTCGCGCGCCAAATTTTTTTCGCGCGAGTAACAAGCGCAGCCTGCGCGTCCATGCGGGCGGGAATATGAGACTGTTGTCAGTAGCACACTCCGTTCCGGGGGGAAGCGATGGCTCCAAATGGGCCGAGAACTTGCGTAAATCTGTTCAAGCATCTAGGCGATTGGTCTACATTGTCAATGTAGACTGGTATTTTCTGCTGCACTGGCAGGACCGCGCGGAGGCGGCACAACAGTGTGGCTATAGCGTGCATATCTTGACCGCCTCGACCGATCCCGTTCTCGCCGTGCGCATCGCGGATTTGGGTTTTAAGCTGCACGAAATTCCTCTCTCCCGTAGAAGTCTAAATCCAGTGCGCGAGATTAGCTGCGTGATGCAGCTGTATTCGCTGCTCAAGGATCTTCAGCCCGACATTGTCCACTGCGTCACGCTGAAGCCGGTAGTTTACGGAGGCTTCATAGCGCGCTGGCGCAATATTCCCTGTCTGTCCAGTGTCGTGGGGCTGGGTTATGCTTACTCCAAGGACACGGTATTTTATAGGAGTTTATGGGCGGGCCTGGAGAAACTCATGGGATTTGCCTTCGCGGCGAGGAAGACCATGGTCAGCTTTGAGAATCGTCACGATATGGAGCTGCTGAGATCGCGGCAGGTGCTGTCCGGCTCCCAGGCCGTAATCCTACCCGGAGCCGGTGTGGATCTGGATCGATTTTCCTGGAGTGAGGAGGTTGACGATGGCAGGACCACCCTGAAAATTTTGTTTGCCGGCCGGCTGCTGAAGAGCAAGGGGCTGGATCAGCTCGTGGCGGCGGTGGAGTCTCTTCGAAGGCAGGGCAAAACCCTAGAGCTGCATGTCGCCGGAATAGTCGACAGCGACAGCCGCGATGCGATACCAGGCAATGAGCTTACTCAATGGATCTCCGGAGGAATTATCGATTGGCACGGCCAGGTTCGCGATATCGAGCGACTCATAGCGGATGTCAATCTTGTCTGCCTTCCCACCCGTTATGGCGAGGGGCTTCCGCGGATCCTGGTGGAGGCGGGCGCGGTGGGTCGTGCGGTGGTCGCTACTGATATGCCGGGTTGCAGCGAGTTTATTCATTCGAATCGAGATGGCTTGCTGGTACCTGCCGGTGACCTAGAGGCACTGGAGAGTGCCATAGGCGCGCTGGTCGATGATCCCGACCGGCGCCGGCAGCTCGCCACCAACGCTCGCAAAAAAGTTGAACAGACTTATAGTAACGAACATGTCATCGCTCAGACTCTCGGCTTGTATGAGGATCTGCTGCGGAATATAGTACCCTGACCTATGGATACAGGGGGCCTGCGATGTCGGCTCGGCGCAGCGGCGAAGCCTCCGAGGTGGCGGGGGCTGCGGCGCGCAACGAGCAGGTGTATGCTTTTGCCGCAGGCGAAGATCGCGTAGCTCCATAGACTTGTATCAAGTACGGATGCCCGAATGTTGAAAGACACACTGTCAGAGGCGCGCAGACTGCGAATAGGCGGCGAGATAGATGCCGCGCTGGACTTGTTGCTGCGGTGTACCCCCGAGAGGCCACACCTATGGCTATCTCTGGAAATTTCAAGGTGCTACCTGCTTCGTGGAGAGATGGACAGGGCCGAGCAAACATTGGTCGATTTCGAAGGGCCAGAGAGTGAACGTGTCGGCCTCATCATGCAATACGGCCGAATTCGTGAACAGAGGGGCGAGTTGCAGGCCGCCGCAGACCACTATCGCAGGGCCCTTCTTCTGGACTCCGATAGCACTGCCGCCGCCCGATGTCTTGAACGAGTGCAGGCCACGCTGGACGCCGAGGCCCACCGCGCGTCCCTTGAAAGTCTGGTCGATGAGATTGAACGCATTTTAGGGGCGGGGGCGGGGGCGGGGGAGCTGGACGCGCTGCTGACCCGCCTTCGCGACTATTTGCCCTTTATTGAGCGCAGTCGCTGGGATGAGGATGGGCTGTATGCGAGGGCTGCCCATATTTTGTTCAATCGGGATTGCCGCGAGGCGCTTGCGAATTACCATCCCGCACTGATAGACATGTCGGTGAGTCTGGGCTACCTGATCTGGCCTAGGCGAATTCAGCGTTATGTGCAAGGGCGTAGCGTGCTCGATGTCGGCTGTCGATTCAGTGCATATGGAGCCGGGTTTCTGGCCGCGGGTGCCAGTTCCTATACCGGGCTCGATCCGCAGTTGGAAATGGACGGTTTGCGTGCCAAGAACAAGCGGACGCGCGAGTGGTCGCAGATGCCGATGACGGGCAGGGAGGCGATGAAGCTTCTACCGGGCCTGCATCTGATCCAGGGTAAATCGGAAGACATTGCCCACACGCAGCAGTACGACTGTATCGTCATGCACAATGTTACCGAGCACTTGATGGACATAGATCGAGTGTTCGAGGGGCTGGTGCCCTTGATGCACCAGGACTCGAAAATGATCTTCCTGCACCACCACTATTACTCCTGGAACGGGCACCACCGCCCGCCCATCAGGTTGAGCCAGTATGACCCCCAGAACGAACAGCACCGTCGCTACGCCGACTGGCAGCACGTCATTGGGATCGGTCAGATTCCGCCCGACGACTATCTTTTCAGGAATCTCAACCGGGTTACATTGAACGCCCTCCGGACATTGGTCGATCGACTGCTGGATATTGAGATCTGGGAAGAACAGCGGGATACCGAGGACATTCTGGCAAGATTGACTCCTGATATCGTCGAGGAAGCGGCGCGACAACACGATGTTGGTTACGAGGACCTGGCCACGCGCTCAGTATTCTGTGTGGCTACAAGCAAAGCGTCCCAATAGGGCCCTTATATCGCAGCCCGATTGGTTTGTAGTGCCGGATGCATTTCTTTCCTAACTGTGAACGCCGAATTTTCCCAACTGTGAACACCTGTTTTCGCCAACCGTGAACACTTTTGCCGCCCGGCAAAAATAGGTGTTCACAGATAAAAATCACCGTTCACGGTTGACAAGATTCCTCTACTCTCCCCCTTCCGCAGGCCCTCACTTACCCTGCGCTCCTTTCGTGTTTCTCAACCGTCAGGAGCCAACATGACAACCAAGAGGGTCTCTATGCAAAAACTCAAGGAACTACTGCGCCTCCACCACGAGGCCAACCTCTCCCAGCGCCAGATCGCCCGTAGCCTCAACCTCTCCGTGGGCGCCGTCTCCAAGTACCTGCGCCGCGCCGAGATGGCTGGGATCACCTGGCCACTGCCGCCGGAGTGGTCTTAAGCAGCGCTGCAACCTGCTGATTGAGGGGCCCGCCGGCACCGGCAAAACCTACCTCGCCTGCGCCCTCGGGCAAAGTGCCTGCGAGCGGGGTATCCCGGTGCGCTACTTCCGCAGCAGCCGCCTGCTGGAGAGCTTCACTATCGACCACGGCGACGGCAGCTTCGGCAAGCTGCTCTGGCGCAACTCGCCAAGACCGACGTCCTCATCCTTGACGACTGGGGACTGGAGGGGCTCACGCCGCCGCAGCGCAACGACCTGCTGGAAGTGATCGAGGACCGCCACGGTCGCGGCTCCACCCTCATCACCAGCCAACTGCCCGTCAGCGAATGGCACCAGACCATCGGCGACCCTACCCTCGCCGACGCCATCCTCGACCGGCTGCTGCACAATGCGCACCGCATCAAGCTGGAGGGCGAATCCATGCGCAAAAAACTCGCAGAAGTTGACTCACTGTGAACACTTGCGCTACAAAGGTGTCGCCTGTGTGAGGGCGGCGTCTGGGGTGTTCATGCTTCGCAAAATTAGGTGTTCACAGTTGCAAAAATACGCAGCTACAAGCAAAGCGTCCCATTTAGGGCCCTTTTATCGCAGCCCGATTGGTTTGTAGTGCCGGAGCTAGCGAGTCGCTTGAATAGGGATTGTTTGAACTGGCGGAGGCTATAGCTCGATGATCGATAGAGTATTGGTTACCGGGGGCGCGGGTTTCGTGGGCAGTAACCTGGTCAGGTTGTTGCTCGAACGAGGCTATGCGGTACGTGTACTGGACAACTTTGCGCGAGGCCGGCAGGCCTACCTACAGGGATTGGACGTTGAGATAGTAGAGGCGGACATACGTCAGGCCGAGGCTATTGGCGGGGCCTTCGCAGGAGTCGATCGGGCCGTGCACCTGGCGGCCTTGGGTTCCGTGGTTGAGTCGATCGAGGACCCTGTCACCAATTTCGAATCCAATGTGCTTGGCACTTTCAACGTGCTCAGGGCTGCCACAGAGGCCGGCGTCGAAAGGCTGGTTTTCTCATCCACTGGTGGCGCTTTGATCGGCAATGCCACGCCACCGGTTAACGAGAACTCATTGCCCAGGCCGATATCGCCCTATGGCGCGGGTAAGCTCTGTTGCGAGGCCTACTGTCACGCCTTTGCCCACGCTTATGGACTGCCGATCGTGGCTACGCGTTTCGCCAACGTCTATGGTGCGTATTCAGACCACAAACAGGGTGTCATAAACCAGTTCTTTCGCCGCATACAGGCGGAGCAGCCCATGGTTATCTACGGTGACGGCAGCGCAACCCGGGACTATATTCATGTGGACGATATCTGCCGGGGCCTGCTGTCGGCGCTCACGCTGGATTTGTCCACACCGGAGGTTATTCACTTGGCCAGTGGAGAGGAGACGTCCCTGGCAACCCTGGCGGGCTACTTTAAGGAGATTAGTGGACAGCCGGATCACCCCATAGAATTTGCTGACCGGCGGCCCGGAGAGGTCGAGCGAAACTTTGCTACGTATGATCGCGCACGCGAAGTGCTTGGATTCCACCCCGAAATCAGTTTGCGGGAGGGCTTGGCTATGACATGGGATTGGTTTTGCCAACGCAACTTTGACGAATGAGGGTTGGCCCCATGCAGGCGGAGATTTTCCCCGGGCTGGAATCTGATTCCCGACGAGCCACTAAACCGTCAACCAAAAGCGTTTTGATCGTGTGTCAGGATATTCTGGGGCCGGTTAGAAATGGAGGAGTCGGGACGGCTTTCTACTATCTCGCCACGGAGCTGGCCAGGGTGGGGCATAGGGTAGAGATTCTGTTCAGCCTCGGCTCTTATTCGGCAGACCATAGCTTTGCCCATTGGGTGGCCTGGTATGGAGAGAGAGGGATCAAGTTGACTCCGTGTCCCATGCCTGGGATCAAACCGGTTTCCAGCCTGATGGGCGAGGCCTGTGAGCTACAGTATGGCGTCTACGAACATCTTAAGCGGCACGCAGATGAGTACGACCTGGTCCACGGGTCGGAGTGGGGCGCCGATCTCTACTACTGCCTGCTGGCAAAGAAGCTCGGCCTTCACTTCTCGAACCTGCACTTCGTCCTCAAGGCCTCCAGCCCACTGCTGTGGAGCAGGATCGGAAACAGCCAGCCGGCGTCGCATATAGCGGATCTACCGAGAATCTATATGGAGAGACGGTGCATCGAGTTGGCGGATACCGTAGTCAGTGGCAGTCAATATATGTTGAACTGGATGCGGGAGAACGGCTATGAGCTGCCCGCTGGTCGCTGTTTCGCGCAACCCAATGTGTTTCCTGACACTGTCGTAGAATCCCGCCCACCAGCACTCGCGGACTCCTTTGATGAGATCGTTTTCTTTGGTCGGCTGGAGCCGCGCAAGGGGCTGCTGGTTTATCTCGACGCGCTTGCCATGTTGCTGTCAAACAGTTCCGGCGCGTACCTGTCGCAGATCCGCTTCACCTTTCTCGGTAAAAAGCGCAGTGATTTTGATGCAAGCGCAGCCATCCGCAGTGTACTCGGGCCATTTGGAGTTGCGTACCGGATAGTAGATGGCCTGGGCCAACCGGAGGCTCTGGCTTATCTGGTGGGCCGACCGGGCTGCCTGGTGGTAATGCCATCGCTCATCGATAACAGCCCCTTTGGTGTCTATGAAATGCTGGCCTGCGAAAAGCCGTTTATCACCAGCAATCGCGGTGGCGCCAGGGAATTGATCCAGCCACAGGAGCATGAGCGAACCCTGTGTGATCCCACGCCGCCAGCACTCTCGATGTGCATCGCGAAGCAGCTCGCCGGGAAGCCGCAAACGACGCTTGCGGTGGGTAAGTTATCAGAGTCTTTAGCCGATTGGAAAAGATGGCATGAAACAAGCTGTTTAGCGTCGCATACAGATGTTCTCACCGGTGAGGATCCATTGGTCAGTATCTGTCTTGTGACCTGTAACCGGCCGGCAGAGTTGGCCCAGGCTATCGATTCGGTAGCGCGGGTAGAGTACACGAATATCGAACTGATTATTGTGGACGATGCCTCGGATTCAGAGCCAGCCAGGGAGTTCATCGATACACTAAAGCAGCGGCAGTTTGATTTTCCGTACCGGCTTATACGACAGGAAAAGGGTTATTTAGGTAAGGCGAGAAATAGAGCCGCCAGAGAGGCGGCGGGTGAGTATCTCCTGATGCTGGATGATGACAATCTGTTGCAGCCCCAGGCCCTGCGGTGTTTTGTCGATGTGGCCAGGCGCACCGACGCGGATATTCTAACTTGTTTCAGCGACATGTTTCTCGATGTGAGCGGTAGTCAGCCCCCTGCTTCTTCTGGTCGTATCCTGTTTGTTGGAGCCGATCTGTCTACGGGTTACTTCCGCAATCCCTTTGGCGACTCGAACTGCATGATCAAGCGGACAAGCTATGTCGAGATCGGGGGCTTCAGCGAAGAGTATAAGGTCGGCCTGGACGACCAGGAGTTTTTTGCCCGCGCCGTGCTGCGAGGATTTCAGCTGGAGCTTATCCCTGAGTCGCTCTACTGGTACCGGGTGGGTGCAAATCGTATGCGCAGCAAGCACTACGCGAGCTTCGCCGGTAGACAGCGGGTTACCGAAACCTATATCCGAGAATTGAGTTTAAACGCAGGGATAGACAACCTGCTGCGCTATGCCCAGGGGCAGGCTGCCGATGAAGTCAGTGTGAAACGGCTGCTCGCCAGGCGGCTCCTTCGCTATAACAGAGTCCGCCGATTCATGTACCGCTTTCCCCGCCTACTTGAAATGCTCAAGCCCTTGCTGAGAAAGCTGCTATGAATTATTTCGAGAATCCCTCAAGAGTCAGCGGCTGAGGTCGTCCCGATGAGTAGGTCCTATGCCTTCACCTGATTTCTTTTACCAGCGCGATAGAATCGATCTGGCGGGACAGGCGCGCAGCGATCTTGCCTTTCCGGGATTGGGCCAGGCTGCATGTACCGCTCTTCCTTTCAGGCCACTGAACATCTGCATCATCACCCAAGATTTCGTGGGGCCGGTTCTCAACGGTGGCATCGGCACCGCTTATATGTACGCGGCCCGAGCGCTCAGCGAAGCGGGACACAAGGTCACGGTGTTTTACTGCAGTAAGAGCTGTGTCAATGAGACGCTGGAATACTGGCGCGACTTCTACGCAAAACGGCATATAGAATTTATACCGGCGGACGATATCGATGTCGTTCTCGCCAGGGGACCGATGACCAGCGTGATGCGCCTGCCCTACATGGCGCTGGACTGGTTGAAAACGCGCGAGATGGAATTCGATATTGTTCACGTGTCCGAGTGGAGCGCGACAGGATATCTTTGTCTTCAGGCGAAGTGCTCGGGGCTGCATTTTCAGAAAACACGGTTCGTGGTCAAGTGCTCCAGCCCTTTGCTCTGGAACCGTATGGGCAATGCGGAGACGATAGCGGATGTGAGGTCCCTGTCGACGATGTTCATGGAGCGTCGGTGCGTGGAGATGGCGGACTATGTGATCTGCGGCAGTCGATATCTGCTGAATTGGATGGTGGATCAGGGCTACGCGTTACCCCATGGCAGAACCTATGTGCAGCCGAACGTGTTTCCGGTTGGAGACATCCATATCCGGGAAGGGGAAAGCAGAATCGTCGAGGTCGAAGAGCTGGTTTTCTTCGGTCGTCTTGAGTCTCGAAAGGGTATCCATTTCTTTGTCGACGCCCTGGTCAATCTCAAAGCTGACGGCTTTTTTGATGGGCGCCAAGTGCCCAGGGTGACGCTACTGGGCAAGGTCCGCAAGACTTTCAAACTGGCGCCGCTGATCGAGCGTTTGCAGGCCTCCTTGGGTATAGAGGTGACGGTGTACCAGGATAAGAGCCAGCCCGCGGCATTGGATTATTTGAAAGCAGAGAGGGGCCGGGTCGCGGTAATGCCTTCCCTGATGGATAACAGCCCTTTCGGCGTCTACGAATGCCTGGCCAAAGCCATCCCTTTTGTCACCAGTTCCGCCGGCGGTGGCAGGGAGTTGATCGCCGAGGCGGATTGGCCTGATGTGGTATTTGAAGCGAGTCCGAATGGTCTGGCGTGTTGCCTGCGCTCTATATTGGAAAACGGCTGTCCACTGGCCACCGCATCCTTCGATTTTGAAAAGAGCCTGTCTGAGTGGTTGCAGTGGCATTTGTGGGCGGCGGATCAGCCGGCGAGCGAAAGGCGCGCTGGGCCCGATGGCAATTTAAAAAAACCGTTGGTCAGTGTGTGCATTGCCCACCACAACCGTGGAGCACTCCTACGCAATGCACTTGAATCCGTGCTGAAACAGACCTACCGCAATCTCGAAATTGTCATTGTGGATGATGGCAGTACAGACGGTCAGTCCATAAAAGTTCTGGCGGACATCGAGAAGTCTGCTTACTCTTTCCCTGTGAGCGTGGTTCGGCAGGACAATCGCTATCTGGGTGCGGTGAGAAATTCGGGGATTGCCCAGGCGAAGGGCGATTACATACTTTTCATGGACGACGACAATGAGGCGAAGCCGGAAGAAGTCGCCACCTTTGTTAAGGTGGCCGGCCATACCGAAGCGGATGTTCTCACCTGCTGCTCCGACACATTCGTCGGGTTTCGGCCAGATACTGAGCCCGACAAGAGTAGGCGGATCATCTACCAGGGGGAAAATCTGGCGATGGCGCTGATGCTCAATCCATTCGGTGACAGCAACTGCTTTGTGCGCCGGGAGGCCGTTAAAAGGATAGGCGGCTTTTCTGAGTATTATAAGGTCGGGATGGACGATCTGGAGTTTTTTGTCCGGGCGTATCTTTCCGGGCTGAAGATTTTCATGGTTCCAGAAGCGCTTTATTGGTATCGAATAAACCAGACCAGGATGCGCCAGAGCCAGTACAGTCGCTACGCCGGCCGCGTCCGGGTTCTGGAGCCTCTTACTCAGGGCATGCAGCCTGAGATAGCTAATCTGCTGCGCTACGCGTCGGGGATGTGTCATGAGCACGGCCAGACCACGGGTAGTGCCGCGAATCCAAAGGGCCGGATCAAGGAGGCCGGGCGCCGGGTGGTAGGGCATTCTGCCGGGCTTGAAAAGCTTGCGCGGCGCGTTTATCACCGCCTTTTTAATCCCCAGCGCTGACTCGAGAGCAGGAGGTTACGAAATCGCATGAGTGACAAGAAATCTGGCGGTAGTCTGCGCTCAGATGTTATGTCTGGCTACAGGGAGGCACACCTCGCGCCCCCCGTGGGTAGTCTGGACAGGGAGCACCCCATCTACGATGAGGCAACCTTTCAGTCCAGTACGAAGGTGGTTGAAGGGGTTTTGCCCAGAGTACACGACGCGGACTTTGGTGAGTTTTCTGACCTGAGTGGGTATCTTCTTCCGGAGTCGCAGCATCGCCCCCTGCGCGTTTGTATTGCGACGGAAGATATCGCCGGCCCGGTTCGCAATGGCGGCATTGGCACAACCTACACGCATCTGGCCCACATGTTGGCTAAAGTCGGACATGCCGTCACGATTCTTTATCTTAGAGGTAACCACTCGGAGATCGAGTCCATCGAACATTGGATCGATCACTATGCCACCAGGAACGTAGAATTTGTACCGGTGCCGGACCCGGAACTGCCGCTGGAGTGCGACTCACCGCGCTGGATCTTGCCCATGATCGCCATGTACCAGTATCTCGCTGGACGGCAGTTCGATCTGGTCCATGTTTCGGAATGGCGCGGATCGGCGTATTACTGTCTGCTCGCCAAACGGCAGGGTATCGCATTTCAGGACACTGTCTTTTGTGTCAAATCCTCCTCGCCCTGGCTGTGGAACCGCGATTACCTCTCGATACCGCTGGAGGCGGATGACGAACTGGTCAAATGCTACGCCGAGAAGCGCTCCGTCGAATTGGCGGACATCGTAGTGGGTGGAAGTGCCCACCTGCTCCGATGGATGCAGGTGCAGGGCTATCGATTGCCGCATGAAAGGACACACGTCCAGCCCAATGTGTTGGCCCTGGAGCCGATTGAAATGGACGGTGAATCTGCGCGCGCCGTCGGTGTTGTGCAGGCGATTGATGAGCTGGTGTTCTTTGGTCGCCTCGAATGGCGCAAAGGCCTGCAAATTTTCTGTGACGCCGTGTCCCGCATGGTTAGGGCGGGGATCACACCGAAAAAGGTCGCTTTTTTGGGTAAACCCGGTTTGCGTATTGCCACCCATGCGCATTTGAGCCCCGAGGAGTACATCTGCGAGCAGGCAGAGCGGTGGCCTTTTCCCATCGAGATACACACCGATTTTCAACACTCCACCGCTATTCGCTATCTGAGCGTGCCCGGGCGTATGGCGGTGATGCCATCGCTAATTGAAAACAGTTCCCTGGCGGTCTACGAGGCACTGGTTTACCGCTTTCCCTTTCTGGCCAGTGACGTCGGGGGCACTCGGGAGCTGGTAAGTGAGGACTATTGGGAAAAAGTGCTGTTCAAGCCCTTGCCGCAGGCTTTGTGGCCGCGGCTTGCAGCGGTACTCAAGAAGGGCGGTGTGGTAGCCGCGCCGGCCTTCGACAACGAGCGGAACCTGTTCATGTGGGGGGCTTTTCACGGTAGCCTTGGCGGCATGATAGAGCGCGATGAGCACCGCAAGTACTTCCCTGTGCCATCGTCGCCGCAGGCGGAGGTTGCTGGAGTCTCGGTATGTATGGTGCATCGGGACGAGCCAGAGCGCCTGGAATTCGTTCTTCACCGCTTTGAGCAGCAGTCACATGAGCACTGCGAGCTGATAGTGATCGACGACGACAGTGAGCTTGCCGAGGCTCGGCAGAAGTTCGCCAGCCTGGAGTCAAAATACGAATCCAAAGGCTGGAAATTTCTGCGCAACAGCGACCGACTGGGCTATGCCGCCTCACAAAACAGGGCTGCGGCAGCGGCGGAGGGGCATTGGCTATTGTTCACCGACTTAGATAACGCGCCCCGGCCGGATGCCCTTGAGATCTTCGAACGGACTGCCCGGTGTACAGGGATGGATGCCATGTTTTCGTTCCATGAAGTACTGCCATCGGAGCATACCGCAGCGGGTGAAGTGCAGCGGCAGGGCAGCGTGCTACACGTACCGTTGGGAGCGGACGACGCCTGCAGTTTCTACGGCAACATGACAGTGGAATCAGACCTATTCCTGAAGCGCGACGCCTTCCTGCGGCTGGGCGGATTCAATGACATCTACCGGGTGGGTGGCGAGCGCACCGAGATCTTAATTCAGGCTCGACTGAAGGGTTATCAAGTCGACTTAATACCCCGTGCTCTAACTCGGCGGAGACACCCGGAGGATTGCACCAGCGAGCGTGAGAATGCCAAGGGAGCCGATGCGTTGCGCCTGGTCCGACTGTACAGCGGTATGGCTCCGCTGGCGCACCAGAATATCCTCTGGTCCGCCAGAGGTTTCTACGGCCGCATGAGGCATTTTCGAGGTCGATTCAAGGAAGCGCGGGAAAAGTCGGCTGAACAGCGGGACCGGATAAAGCGCCTGTGGAGCAAGCGCAAAGAGCTGGAAGATAAGATTGCCCAGCTGCGTCAAGCGGCACAAACCAGCAGCGCTGCGGACAAGGTACGCCGAGCGGAGCTAAAAGAGATGAGCCGCAGAAACGCTGAGCTGACGCGGCCACTGAAGAGCAGTGACCATGCGACCAAAAAACAGTCCGCTGAGTTAGGTGAGCTAAGGCTGACAGCGGCGAATCTTGAGGAAGAGATGATTCACTTGCGCAAGCGGTTGCGGGAACTGCGGGCAGCCAATCAGAGGGTAAGGAAGACCAGGGACCGCTACGAAATCGAGCTGGCCAATCTGCGACAGAGTACCATCTGGAGGTTAACGAAACCCCTGCGGCGATTTGTGGACCGCATTCGGCGATAGAGGCCAGACGGCCATCCAGACAAGCCGAAAGTCTTGTATCTCTCGCCGTCGGCTGGGGCAGGCTAAGCCTCGGCCAGATCCCTCTCAGTGCCGGAGAGCCGGGCGTTGAGCTGCTCGATCTTTTCGGCATCGACAGCTACTGACACCTTCTTTTCTTGCTGCAGAATGGCGGCAGCGCGCTCGCTGTTCCAGTAAGATACGCACTGTATTTTCCGTCGATCGCAGCGCTGGGCATATCGCTGCGCGATATCGACTACTTCGCCGAGTAGGCCCTGTTCTAATCGGGTGGGTTTCAGTCCCATCTCAAGTAGGCAGGCGTTCTCAACATGCAACTCATTTTCCTCTGCCTCGTGACGTGGGTTGGACAGAAAATCCACGCTGCCGTCGGCAATTTCCGCAACCATGCTGGCGAGATCGCGAACTTTGTGTGTCTCCGTCATCTGGTTCATGATCTTGACGCGCTCCCCACAGGCGGGCGGGTTGAGCACGGCGAGTTCTATGCAGCGCACAGTATCGCGTATGTGAATGAAGGCACGGGTCTGGCCGCCTGTTCCATGCACGGTCAGCGGGTAGCCTATGGCGGCCTGCATGAGAAAGCGGTTGAGAACCGTGCCGTAGTCACCGTCGTAGTCGAAACGATTGATCAGGCGCTCGTCCAGGCTGGTTTCTTCTGTGGCAGTCCCCCAGACTATCCCCTGATGCAAGTCCGTGATCCTCACCTTGTCGTTCTTGTTATAGTAGGCGAAAAAGAGCTGGTCCTGAGATTTGGTTAGGTGGTAGACACTGCCCGGATTAGAGGGGTAGAGGATCTCCTGGTCGCTGACAGTGCCATCGGGCAATTCAGTCTTGATAGGCAGATATCCTTCTGGAATTTTCATACCAGCGGTACCGTAGCCGTACACGCCCATCGTGCCCAGGTGTACGATGTGGGTGTCCAGCCCCAGTTCCACGATTGCGCAGAGCATGTTGTGGGTGGCGTTCAGGTTATTACTGACGGTATAGATCTTTTCTCTCGTGCCTTTCATGGAGTAAGGAGCGGCGCGCTGCTCTGCAAAGTGAACGATGGCGTCGGGATGCTTTAGCTCGATCAGTTCTTTCAGCGCAGGGTAGTCAGCCGCGATATCCAACAAGGCGAAATCGATGGTTTTGCCCGTAATCTCCTGCCAGGCCCCGACTCTCGCACCGATCGATCGAATTGGGGTCAGCGATTCGACTTCCAGCTCGACATCGATCTTTCGCCTGGAGAGGTTGTCAACAATGGTGACATTGTGACCTTGCTGGGATAAATACAGAGAGGTGGGCCAGCCACAGAACCCGTCGCCGCCGAGAATGAGAATATTCAATTCTGGGGTCTCCTCAGGTAAATTTGAGTAACGTCCTAAACGCTACATAACTGACATTCATTGAAGAGTGTAGATTCGGGGTATAGGAAGCATAAACCACCTATTTAGCCTTAAGCCGACCTAATCACTATCGAACTTAAGCCTGCGCTACAAGGGTGTACGATTTCACCCCAAAAAATAAGAGTTTTAACGGAGCAGGAGGCTTCTAGATTTCGCAGATCAGAGAGAATAGCCGACACTTTCCATCTCCTTATGTTTAGGGCCATGTAGGGTGTGCAGTCACTAACCCATAAAGGTTGCTTAGCTTGGGTGGTAATTAGGTAAGCCGAAGTATTCTACCCGAAATCCCTGCGATTGTTTACCATTCAAATCCCAAGTTTTAAGCTGTGGACATTTGAAATCGATCACTTTTGGCTCTTTTTGATCGAAACGTCCTGCGGATAGTTCTCTTGGCGCAAGTCGCTCCACGGTCCGTTGTCAGGCCCGCTGTAAACTGTGAAAGTTGGCAGTGGTTGGCTTTACGTCGTCAATCGAATAGACCAGTCTGCGGTGAATCGAACAGTTTTTCCTGAGGCGGTGCCCGTTCTGGCAGCAGTGTGTGGCGAGGTGTGTCGGGATTGGCGGCTTTCTGCGTAAGATGTTTGAGGATGTGCCCAATCACTGCCGGATCCTCAATACTGGCAACTACCTTGACGTGACGGGGTACTAGGGACACCCCCGCCGCAAATAACACTTCGCCCTGAAACCCAGGCCTGGCAAGGCTTTCAGGAGTGCTTTACTTTCTGACCTTCCTCTGAATTGGCTGATTTTCAGCCGATTAGGCTAAGATCGGACGTTTTGGATTCCCGAATGAGCCTGAAAAGCAAGCGCCGCGCCATCCTCCTGGATTCTGAGATTCAAGATCTATATGGTGCACCGGAGCTCACCCACGAACAGAAGCGGTACTACTTCTCCCTGAATGATCCCGAATTCGATGCCCTTCGCTCAATCCGTGACCGCTACAACAGGGTCTACTTTGTCCTGTTGCTGGGCTACTTCAAGGTCAAGCCCGTTGTCCTGAACATCCGCTATAGCGATGTGCGGGAGGACCTGCAGTTCATTGCAGGCGAGTTCTTCCCCGGCATGAAACTCGGGCGCAAGAACTTGTCACCCATGCAAAAGTGCGAATCTACCGGCGCATATTTCAGCTATTAGACTACCAATCGTTTGATGATGACAGCGAAGCGGCTTAAAGCGGGAATGTCTGGTATTGTCAGGACACCCCAGCCAGTGTGAATAGCAAGGTCACAGGAATGAGCAATTTGCCCCCTTCGTAATGCGCCTTCGTTTGCTGGGCAATGCCCAGCGCATTGGCAAACTGTGTCTGAGTCATGTTCTGGGCTTTACGGAATTGCGCTTTCCCCTTTCCCATAGCAATTGGCGTAAGAGAGCTTCTGGAAAGACTTCACTCACCACTAGTGGGCCATGCGGTTAATTAGGTAACACGTTTTTGGCTCGCTGCACTGAAGCCAGTACCGTGTCGGCGCTCTTTGTCCATTTAAATGGTTTGGCAAGATCGCGGTTGTGAACACGAATAAATCGCTGCAGCTCGGCCTTCA
>NZ_JBFLAB010000017.1:0-82712 GCF_040742695.1 Microbulbifer discodermiae
CAAAACAGCGTTTATGACCTGTATATTCGGTATTTTGACGTTACCTCGCTGTAAAGGCAGCAGGTGTTCGATAATTTTGAATTGCGATTTTGTGATTTCCATAAACGCAGATTTTATCAAAATTAGTGTTAACAGGCCCTAGCTAGGCTCTATTGTAACTGCGTAGGATTTATTCCACGGTAACGGACTTGGCCAGATTCCTGGGCTGGTCCACATCGGTTCCCTTCAGTAGTGCCACATGGTAGCTCAGCAGTTGCAGGGGGACTGTATACAAAATGGGTGCCAGGCTTGCGGGCGCATCCGGTACCTCGATCACAGTGACTCCTGGCTCACTGGCAAAGCCGGCATTGGGACTGGCGAATACGAACAGCTGACCACCCCGGGCGCGCACTTCCTGCAAGTTGGATTTGAGTTTTTCCAGCAGGTCATTATTTGGTGCCACGACAATCACCGGCATATCCGCATCCACCAGCGCCAGTGGGCCGTGTTTCAGTTCCCCGGCAGGATAGGCTTCGGCGTGGATATAGGAGATTTCCTTGAGTTTCAGCGCGCCTTCCAGGGCGATGGGGAATTCGACACCCCGGCCGAGAAAGAGTGCGTGGTTCTTTTCCGCAAAGGCTTCGCTGGTGTGCTGCACGGTTTTGTCCAGACGGGTAAATTCCTCCATCAAGTGGGGCAGCTGGCGCAGGGCGCCCACCAGTTCGGCTTCCCGCTCGCTGGAGAGGCCGTTGATTTTGGCCAGGGCGATACAGAACAACTGCAGCGCGACTAACTGAGTGGTGAAGGCCTTGGTGGAGGCGACACCGATTTCGGGGCCCGCCTCGGTCATCAGGGACAGTTCGGACTCCCGCACCAGGGAGCTGTTGGGGACATTGCAGATGGCGAGGGTGGCCAGGTAGCCCAGGGTACCGGCCTGGCGCAGGGCGGCCAGTGTGTCCGCAGTTTCGCCGGACTGGGAAATGGTTACGAACAGGGTTCCGGGTTGCACGGCAGTATTGCGGTAGCGGATCTCACTGGCCACTTCGACGGAGCAGGGAATCCCGGCCCAGTCCTCCAGCCAGTAGCGGGCCACCATTCCCGCATGGTAGCTGGTGCCACAGGCAACAATCTGTACCTGTCGCACTTCCGCCAGTATCTCCTGTGCGCGGGTGCCGAGCGCTTGCGGCAGCACACTGTGGTCGCCAATGCGCCCCGCCAGGGTGGCCTGTACCACTTGTGGCTGCTCGAAAATTTCCTTCTGCATAAAGTGCCGGTAAGCGCCTTTGTCGGCCGCGTCGTGACCCCCATCCAGCTTGTGCACCGGGCGACTTACCTCTTCCCCCCGGGCATTGCGCACGGCGATACCGCTGCGGCACACCTCCGCAACATCGCCCTCTTCGAGGAAGATAAAGCGGTCGGTCACCTGGCGCAGCGCCATGGGGTCGGAGGCGATAAAGTTTTCCTCTATACCAACCCCAACCACCAGGGGGCTGCCGGAGCGGGCACAGGCCAGTACTTCCGGTTCCTCGCGGCTGACTACGGCCAGGGCATAGGTTCCCTCCAGTATCCCTGTGGCCCTGCCGAGGGCATCCACCAGGCTGTGGCCCTCGCTGGTGAGGGAGTGGATCAGGTGGACGATCACTTCGGTGTCGGTGTCGGAGTCAAATTGGTAGCCCCGGCCCCGAAGGTCGGCGCGCAACTGCTGATGGTTTTCGATAATGCCGTTGTGCACCAGGGCGATATGCCCGGATATATGGGGATGGGCGTTTTCATCGGAGGGTGTACCGTGAGTGGCCCAGCGGGTATGGGCGATACCCTGGCGGCCCTCGGCGGGGGCCGTTTGCAACTTGGCTTCCAAATCCGCCACCTTGCCCTGGCTCTTGCGCAGCTGCAGCTGGCCGCTGTCGTCCCGCAGACACACACCGGCGGAGTCGTAGCCCCGGTATTCGAGGCGGTGCAGCCCCTCCAGTAGGATTCCAGTCACATTGCGCTGCGCCAGCGCTCCGACAATTCCGCACATAGCAGACCTCTTTTGTCATCTCGCCCGGTATGGCTTCCGGGGGTTTGTGTTTTAGTGTGAGTGAGTATTCGCTTCGGCGCAGACTACCCGGATGCCGAGCTTTTCAATCTGCGCCCGGGCCTCTGGCTGGATGCCGTCATCGGTCACCAGGATATCCACCCGGCTCCAGGGCAGCTCCAGATTGGGGATGCGCCGGCCCACCTTGCTGGACTCCGCCAGCACCACCACTTCGCGGGCCACTTCAGCCATGACCCGGGACAGGCCCATCTGTTCGTTGAATGTGCAGGTGCCCCGCTCCAGGTCTATGCCGTCGGCGCCGATAAAAGCCCGGTCAAAGTCATAGCCGCGCAGTACCTGTTCCGCCACACCACCCTGAAATGCCTCGAAGTGGGGATCCCAGGTGCCACCGGTCATCAGCAGCGTGGGTTCCTGTTCCAGTTCTCGCAGGGCATTGGCCACATGCAGTGAGTTGGTCATCACTACCAGTCCCCGCTTGTGGTTGAGTTCCGGGATCATGGCCGCGGTGGTGCGCCCATAATCGATGGCGATACGGTGATGATCGGGTATCAGGGCGGCGGCGGCCCGGCCGATGGCGCGCTTGATTTCCGAGGGGGCCTCCTCGGTCACCAGTTCCCTGGGCAGGGGTATGGCCCCGCCGTGGCGGCGCAACAGCAGGCCGTGGTGCTCCATGGCGGTAAGATCCTTGCGGATCGTAACTTCTGAAATGCCGAACTTGCGCGCACACTGCTCCACACTGACTTCGCCGGTTTCCTGCAACATGGCGAGAATTTGGTGGCGGCGTTGGGCGGTATTGCGCTTGGACATGGGAACTGGCAGTTGCAATTTAAGTTTCATTTCGAAACTTTAGAATAGCAAACTGAAACTTCAATGACCAGTCCGGCGTCACTCCTATAGCAGGTTGTTGAAAAGATCTTCGTTGGCTTTCCTGGGCCTGCGACACAGGCCCCCGAAGCCACTGTGACAAACCGAGCGGTTACCCGCTCGATTTACGACCCGGGCTTCCCTGTTCGGTGCCGGGCCCCAGGGCATCAACCAGTGCCTTGAGGAAACGCGCCAGCTCGCCACCGGTGATGGCGCGGTGGTCGGCGCTGACGGACAGGGGCAGGACCGGCCGCACCGCGGCCTGTTCCCCGACAGCCATCACCGACTGGTAGGCGCGGCCGGCGGCGACAATGGCGACGGTGGGCGGCATCACCACGGGGGTGGCAAAGCGGCCGGCGAGGCTGCCAAAGTTGGATAGCAGCAGGCTGGCATCGCGCAGATCCTCCTGCCTGATGCTGCCGGATTGCGCCTGGGCCTTGTAGTTCTCGATGCCCTCCAGCAGCGCCTCGTCAGACTGCGCCGCCACATCCCGCAGCACCGGCACATAGAGCCCTTTCGGCGCGTCCACCGCCAGGCCGATATTGAGCGCGTCTTTGACAAGCAGCTCGCCTGCCTCGTAGGTGGCATTCAAGCTAGGCTCTGCCTCCACAGCTGCCTGTATCGCCCGGATCAGTTGCAGTGTGGCGTTTTCCCGGCGCCACCAGCCGGAGATATCGACCTCGTCACACAAGGTCATCTGTGCCACCTGGTCGCGACTGCGGCTCATGGCGAGGGCCATGGCGCGGCGGGCCGGCGAGGTGTTCGCGGCGGAGCCACCGGCTGTCGGCGCTGTGGCTGAGTCCGCTGCCGATGCCCCTTGCGGTGCAGCGGCCCGCACCTCGGCGGCGGTCAGGCGTGCGGCCGAGGGGTTGAGCGCGTCCAGGGAGACCCCCAAGCGCCGCGCCAGTGCGCGCACCGCGGGTGTGGCCCTGTGCCGGGTTGCGCGGATGGGTACCGGCTCGGCACCCAGTAGTTCGCGGCTCTGCTGGATTCGACCCACCACGGTTCCGGAATCGGAGTCCTCAACGGGAGTTTGCTGTGCGGCCTGGGCAAATCCCACCAGGGGTCGGCCCACGTCGACAGTTTCCCCGGCGGCGGCGAACAGCTTTTCTACGATTCCGCCCCAGGGAGAGGGTACTTCCACCAGCGCCTTGGCGGTCTCGACGCTCACCAGTGTCTGGTGGGCGGCTATCTGGTCCCCCTGGTCGACGTGCCACTCGCGAATTACCGCGTCGGGCAGTCCCTCGCCCAGGTCCGGGAGGGTGAATATTTTCATCTTGGGTACTCCAGTGCCGCGCGAACCCCCCGCAGGATCCGCGATTGGTCGGGGAGATACTGATTCTCCAGCTGGTAATAGGGCATCACCGTGTCGTATCCGGTGACCCGCTGCACCGGTGCCTTGAGCAGGTCGAAGGCGTACTCGCCGATCTGCGCGGCGATTTCCGCACCCAGGCCGCCAAAGCGGGCGGCTTCGTGCACCACCACGCAGCGCCCGGTCTTTTCCAGCGAGTCGATAATGGTATGGATATCCAGGGGTTTTAGGGTGGCGGGGTCGATCACCTCCGCCTTCACGCCCTCGCCGGCCAGTTCCTCGGCCACTTCGAGTGTCTCCCGCAGCGCCGCGCCCCAGGCGATCAGGGTGATGTCACTGCCCTCGCGCAGCACGAAGGCCCGGTCCAGGGGCAGGGGTTCGCCGCTGTCCGGGACCTCCTGCCGCGCGGCCCGGTAGATGCGCTTGGGCTCCAGAAACAGCACCGGGTCCGGGTCGCGAATCGACGCCAGCAGCAGGCCGTAGGCCCGCGCGGGGGAGGAGGGCACCACGACCCGCAGGCCGGGCACATGGGCGAAAATCGCCTCGGTACTCTCCGAATGGTGCTCCGGGGCGTGGATACCACCCCCATAGGGTGCGCGATAGACCACCGGGCAGGAGAGGCGCCCGCGGGTGCGGTTGCGGAGCCGGGTGGCGTGGCTGAGGATATGATCCAGGCCCGGATAGATAAAACCCATAAACTGAAATTCCGCCACCGGCCGCAACCCCTGTACGGCCATGCCCACGGCGATGCCCGCGATCATGGTTTCCGCCAGCGGCGTGTCCCTGACCCGCTCTTCGCCGAAGGTCTTTTGCAGCCCTTCTGTAGCGCGAAACACCCCACCATTGGCGCCCACATCCTGACCGAAAACCACTACCCGGGGATCTCTGCGGAGCTCGTGGGCGAGCGCCTGGGTGACCCCCTCCACCAGGGTGATTGCTGTCATGGGGCTACCTCCTCGTTACGCAGCTCTTCATACTGCTCTATCAGGGCTTCGGGGAGCTCCGCGTACAGGTGGTCGAACATGGCGGTGGCGCTTTCCCGGGGCCGTTCGGCATAGTTGCGCAGTGCCCGCTCGCAGACCTCCGCCAGTTCACGCTGCAGCTCGCCCTCCAGCTCATCGCTCCAGTCGCCGGTGCCGCGCAGGTAGGTGCCCAGCCGGACCAGCGGCTCACTCTGTTCCGCTTCGTGCAGCTCCTGTTCCGGCCGGTAGCGCCGCGCGTCGTCGGCGGTGGTGTGGTCACACAGCCGGTAACTGGTGGCTTCGATCAGGGTGGGCCCCTCGCCACCCCTCGCCCGCGCCACCGCGTCGGCCACCGCCGAGCGCACGGCGATCACGTCGTTGCCGTCCACCTGGAGTGCGGAGACACCCGCTGCCACAGCCTTCTGGGCGATGGTGGGGGTGGCGGTCTGGCGGTGGCGGGGCACCGAGATGGCCCACTGGTTGTTGTTGATCACGAAGACGGCGGGTAGCTGCCAGACCCCGAGCAGATTGAGGGCTTCGTAAAAATCGCCTTTGGAGGTGGCGCCTTCACCGGCGCAGGACACGGCTACCCGCGCGGGTTCGTCCAGTCTTTGATGTCGATATTTCAGGGCGAAGGCGATGCCGGCGGCGTGGAGCAGTTGGGTGGCGATGGGCACGCAGAGCGGCAGGTCGCGCGGCGCGTGGCGAAAACCCTGTCCCCGCTCGTCCCCGCCCCAGATAGCGAGGATTTCCTCTATCTCCACCCCCCTTTCCAGCAGTGCCCCGGTTTCGCGGTAGTAGGGGCAATAGACATCCTCTGTGCGCAGCGCGCCCCCGACGCCAACCCCGATTGCCTCCTGGCCCAGGGTGGAGGGGTAGGTGCCCAGCTGGCCGGTCCGCTGCAGCTTTACCGCCCGGTCATCCACCAGCCGCGCCAGCGCCATCTGCCGGTACAGTGCCTGCAGTGTGTCGGGGGTGGCGAAGCCCGGCAGTGGCTGGGTGGCCTGGCCGCGCGCATCCAGATATTGCAGCCGGGCGATATCGAACGAGGCAACCAGTTGCATTTTTGGTTTGTGCATCGGACCACTCCTTGTTTTCCGATGCGACAGTGTACTGGAAGGGTGGCGGGTGAACGGTTGCGGAAAGAGGGTTTAGCTGCCGGATTTTTTTCTTTGCGACGGTTTTCGCGGCGCGCTGGGGCAGCGGCGGAGGGGCGGCGTTAGATCCGCCGCCGTCCCTATGGCCGGGATCAGGTCTTTTTGACGGGCCTCTGCCAGCCGGAGACATTGCGCTGGCGGCCGCGCGCCACCGCCAGCTCCTCGCTGCCCACTTCGCGGGTGATGGTGGAGCCGGCGCCCACCGTGGCGCCATCTCCCACTTTAACGGGTGCCACCAGCGCGGTATTGGAACCGATAAAGGCGCCGTCACCGATTTCGGTGAGGGACTTGTTCACGCCGTCGTAATTGCAGGTGATGGTGCCGGCACCGACGTTCACCGCCTCGCCGATCACCGCATCGCCCACATAGGAGAGGTGATTGATCTTGCTGCCGGCACCCACTCGGGCTTTTTTGATCTCCACAAAGTTGCCCACCTTGGCGCCGGCTGCCAGTTGGGTGCCGGGGCGCAAACGGGCGAAGGGCCCCAGGGTGCAGGCCTCCCCCACATGGGCATCCTCGATGATGGTGTTGGCCTCTACGCGGGTAGCGTCCCCCAGGCGGCAGTTCCTCAGCAGACAGTTAGGGCCTATCTGTACCCCCTTGCCCAGGGTGACGGAACCCTCGAAGACGCAGTTGATATCGATGGATACATCGGTACCACACTGGAGATCACCGCGGATATCAATTCGCGCCGGGTCCAGCAGGGTGACGCCGGCATTCATGAGCGCCACGGCACTGGCCTGCTGCAGGGCCCGCTCCATTTGCGCCTGCTGGGCGCGGCTGTTGACGCCGGCCACCTCCAGGGCGTCGCTGGCGCGCACGCCGGTCACGGGGATTTCCTCGCTGACGGAGCGGGCGATAATGTCGGTCAGGTAGTACTCACCCTGGGCATTGTCACAGGACAGCTCCGGCAGCCAGCGGGACAGCAGCTCCGCCGGGGCCGCCAGGATACCGGTGTTCACCTCGCGGATGGCCAGGGTATCCGCGTCCGCGTCCTTCTCTTCCACGATCGCCAGCACCCGCCCGGCGTCATCGCGCACTATGCGCCCGTAACCGGCCGGGTTGGCCATTTCCACCGACAGCAGCGCGGGTCCCCTGTCCGCCGCCGACAACAGGGACTGCAGGGTGCCCGACTTCACCAGTGGCACGTCGCCGTAGAGCACCAGAACCGTGGCGCCGCTGCGGAAGTGGGGGATCGCCTGGGCCACGGCGTGGCCGGTGCCCAACTGCTGGGCCTGTTCCACAAACCGCACACCGCTGTCAGAAAAGCCCTCCCGCACCTGCTCGGCGCCGTGTCCAATCACTACCGTGATGTCCACTTCCCCCAGTTGCCGGGCCGTCCCTATGACCCGTGCCAGCATGGGAACACCCCCGATAGGGTGGAGCACCTTGGGCAGGTCGGAGCGCATACGGGAGCCTTTACCGGCGGCGAGAATCACTACATCGATGGTCATATTCAGCCTGAAACTCGGGTTGAGGAGGATTGGGTGCGCGCATTGTGGCGATTCACTTCCGTGAACTCAAGCGGCCTCCCGGTTCATCACGGCAGCCGGCGGTTCGACGCAAGCGGATTGCCAGTACTCACCAATCCCGTTAGTTTAACCGGCGCAAATCCACTGTTGCACAGAAACACTAACAACTGTTGGCGCGTAAAACGCGGCACAAGGAAACCATTGATGACGACTATCAAGCAGAGCCGATTTGGCCACACACTGCTGGGGCTGGCGGCACTGGTGCTCAGCCTGCCGCTGGGGGCCGCAGAGGAGACTGAAAAACGGGAGGAACAAAAGGGCGAGACCTGGGAAGTGAACAAGCCGTCCTATCCATTCAACCCCATCCAACTGGACACCCGCGAGGTCACCTGGAGCAACCTGGATATCAGCCCGGACGGGAAGACCATCCTGTTCGATATGCTCGGCGATATCTACACAATGCCGGTGGTAGGTGGCGAGGCCGTGGCTCTGACCAATGAAATCGCCTGGAATATGCAGCCGCGCTTCAGCCCCGACGGCGATAACATCGTTTTTATCAGCGACCGGGACGGCGCCGACAATATCTGGTTGATGGATCGAAATGGCGAGAATCTGCGCCAGTTGACCACGGAAAAGGAAAACCTGCTGCACTCGCCCAACTGGAGCCCCGACGGCCAGTATTTGGTGGCGCGCAAAGGCTTTATGTCCGGGCGCAGCATTCCCGCCGGTGAAATCTGGATGTATCACTTCGGCGGCGGTGAAGGGCGCCAGTTAAAAGAGCGTATCGGTGGCGAAGTCGCGCAGAAGAATATCGCTGACCCGGCTTTTTCCCCGGACGGGCGTTACGTCTACTACGCCATCGACACCACTCCCGGCACTGTGTGGGAGTACAATAAGAATTCCACCCAGCAAATCTTCGCCATCAACCGCTATGACCTGCAGAAGGGCGAAGAGGAGACCTTCGTTGCCGGTCCCGGCGGCGCAGTGGCGCCGGTGCCGTCCCCGGACGGCAGCAAGCTGGCCTTTATCCGCCGCCAGAACAATCAAACGGCGCTCTTCCTGAAGGACCTCAACACTGGCCTGGAGACCCCGGTTTACGCGGGCCTGGAGCGGGATCTGCAGGAAATCTTCGGCTCCCACGGCAACTATGTGCAGTACGACTGGATGCCGGACGGAGAATCCCTGGTTGTCTGGACCGGTGGCAAATTCCTGCGTATCGCCGCGGACGGCGACTCCGTAGAGCCCATTGCAGCCCATGTGAAAGTGGAGAAGCAGGTGGCCGACGCGGTGCGCTTCCCAGTGGAAGTGGCCTCGGAAACCTTCGATGTGAAGATGATCCGTTGGGCGCAGAAATCCCCTGACGGCAAACAGGTGGCGTTTCAGGCCCTGGGCAGGATCTACATCCAGGATATCGACAGCGGTGAGCGCCGCCGGCTCACCCGCCAGAATGATCACTTCGAGTTCTACCCCAGCTGGTCCCGCGACGGCCGCGAGATCACCTATGTGACCTGGGACGACGAAAAACTCGGCCATGTACGGGTGGTTTCGGCCCGCAATGGCCGCGGCGGGAATGTCACCGGCCAGCCGGGACTGTATGTGGAACCGACTTTCTCCCCCAGCGGAGATACGGTGGTGTACCGCCGTTTTACCGGTGGTTATCTGCTCAGCCCGGAGTACTCCCTGGAGCCGGGAATCTACCTGGCAGATGCGGATGGCGACTGGCAGCGCAGGGTGGTCCAGTCGGGTTACGAGCCCCACTTCGGTGCCAGTGACGAGCGCATTTATTTCTCTGAATATGTGCGCGCCAACGGTGGCAAGCGTGTGTTGAAGAGCACCAACCTGGAGGGCAAGGACGAGCGCGAGCATCTGCACGGTGCCGAGATTACCTCATTCCGCCTCTCACCCGACGGCAAGTGGGTGGCCTTTACCCAGGACTTCAAAGCCTTTGTGGCCCCCTTTATGCACACCGGCAAGTCCGAGGTGATAGGTCCAGACAGCAAGGCCGTTAAAGTCACCAGGGTGTCCAAGCGCGCCGGTGAAAACCTGCACTGGTCCGCCGACAGTGGCACCCTGGGCTGGGCCCACGGCCCCAAGCTGTTTGAGCGCCAGTTGAAGGATGCCTTCGGCTTTGTGGCCGGTGCCCCGGAGGAGCTGCCGGAACCAGTGTCCGAGGGCATCGACCTGGGCTTTGTGCAGCCGTTCGACAACCGCGCCGAGCTGGTCGCCCTCACCGGCGGTACTGTTGTCACCATGCGCGATGCGGAAAACACCCGCGAAATTATCGAAAACGGAGTTGTGCTGTTCCGCGGTAACCGTATTGTCGCGGTGGGCCCCGCGGCTGAAGTGGAAGTTCCCGCGGAGGCGAAACGTATCGACGCCACCGGCAAAACCGTACTGCCGGGACTAATCGATGCCCACGCCCACGGCGCCCAGGGACGCGAGGAGATTATCCCGCAGCAGAACTGGAACCTCTTTTCCAGCCTGGCCTTTGGGGTAACCACCATCCACGACCCCTCCAATGACAGCAGTGAGATCTTCTCCGCCGCGGAGATGCAGAAGGCGGGCCTGATTACCGGGCCGCGCATCTTCTCCACCGGCACCATTCTCTATGGCGCCAAGGGCCCCGGCTACAAAGCCAAGATCAACTCGCTGGAAGATGCCCAGTTCCACGTGAACCGTCTCAAGGAGATGGGTGCTATCTCGGTGAAGAGCTACAACCAGCCCCGCCGCGACCAGCGCCAGCAGGTGCTGCAGGCGGCCCGCGAGGCCGGCATCATGGTAGTGCCTGAGGGTGGTGGTAAGTACCAGCACAATATGAATATGGTGGTGGACGGACACACGGGCATAGAGCACTCCCTGCCCATCGCCCATGTCTATAGCGACGTGGAGCAGTTGTGGGGCCAGACCCGGGTGGGCTATACGCCGACCTTTGTGGTGGCCTATGGCGGGCTCTGGGGAGAGGAGTACTGGTATGACCGCACCGAGGTGTGGAAAAACCAGCGCCTGACCCGCTTTACCCCGGATTTTATCGTCAATCCGCGCTCCATCCGCCGCCCCACGGCGCCGGACGGCCACTACAACCACTTCAACGTGGCCCGCCAGGCCAAGCAGTTGCGCGATGAGGGCGTTACCGTCCATATCGGTGCCCACGGGCAGCGCGAGGGCCTGGGTGCCCACTGGGAAATGTGGATGATGGAGCAGGGCGGCTTTACCCCCTGGGAGGCCTTCCGCGCCGGTACCATCGACGGCGCCCGCTATCTGGGTATGGACGACGATATCGGCAGTATCGAAAAGGGCAAACTGGCGGATTTGATCGTGGTGGATGGCAATCCGCTGGACAACCTGCGGCTGTCAGAAAACATTAGTTATACGGTGATCAACGGCCGCGTGTTCGAGGCGGAAACCATGAACGAAGTGGATGCTGGCGAACGGCTGGCGTTCTTTCACGAGCGGTTGCCTATCAGCGCCATGCCGGCGCCCACCGCGGAGGCGATTCAGGAAAAAATGGAGCGCCACCACTGGGTGCACTAACAGCCCGCTGTCCCGAACAGGGGGGTTGGGTTGCATACCAAGCTGATAAAAAAGGCCGGCAATAAAAAGTTGCCGGCCTTTTTTATGGGGCAAAAACGAAATCAGGCCTCGCTGGTTTCCTTCACCAGGTCAGCGTCCAGTTGCATCGCCCGTTTCAGCGCTGGACGTTCCTCCAGCCGCGCAAAATACTCCACAAACTCGTCGCGCTTTTCCATTGTGCCGAACTGCATACCCCAACCGATATGGGAGCCTAAATAGACATCGGCTGCGGTAAACCGGTCACCGGCAATATAGGGGTTGGCTTTCACCGCCAGTGACAGAGTGTCCAGGGCATGCGCACAGGTGCCATAACCCAGCATCCTTTGCTTTTCTACCGCCGGCTCTCCGTCGAATACCTTCCGGTTGGTCAACGCCGACTCCAGCGGCCCGGCGGCAAAGAAAAGCCAGCGGTAGTAATTCGCTTTTTCCTCCACAGTTTGCGGCAGCAGCCCGGCTTCGGGAAATACATCCGCCAGGTAGGCGCAGATGGCCGCTGTCTCGGTGATCACATTGCCATTGTGGACTATCGCCGGCACCTTACCCATCGGGTTGATAGCCAGATACCCGGGGGATTTCATCTCTGTGTCGTAGGCCAACACTTCAGTCTTGTAGGACGCGCCCACTTCCTCCAGCATCCAGTGCGCGATAGAACCGCGGGACTGGGGGTTGGTATAAAAAACCAATTCCTGGTTCATTATTCTTTCCTTTTTCTGGTCAATTTATCGGGCACCTGGATTTTGGCATTGACAGAAAACCCGGACAATGGGGATGTCACTATCCGGAACGCGGGCAAACCGCTAACGCCTGCAACTTTTAGGGTACAGCTAGCAGGCTGTTGAAATTCGAAGAATTTCGATGCCTGCTACCGGAATATGGATGTTCCGGCAAAATCGGCGACGCCTAAGTCGTTGATTTTGGGAGAAAAGTGAAAATCACATTTTTCGCTTTTCGTGTGTTGAAAAAGGCAGGATGCCTTTTTCAACAACCCGCTAGGAAGCGTACGGCATTTTGCCGGGTATATCGAAGGCTTCGCCGGCACTAAAGGTTGAGGCTATGCCAATTATTTCTGCGCCGGCGGAGTTAAGAAACCGGATCAGGTTCCCGGCTCTGCATCCTTGTCGGGGGGTGGCGACTGATCCCAGTAGTGATCCAGGTGCAGATCCTTGTCGCGACGGTCCTCGCGCAGCGCCTGCAAAAGCTGCTCCCGATAGACCCGCGTGCGTGCCGGGAGGCGCGATTCATCGCGCCAATAGGGGAACAGGGACTCCAGCATTTGCTGGTCGTGTTGCTTGAACTTGCGCGCTGCCCGACGCGCCTGCCACTTGCTCAGGCCCAGGAGTTCCAGTGCCTTCTCGCCGATAGCGATGGCGGAGTCCACGGTTTCGCGGAAGATGTATTGGACCCCGGCCTCCATCAGCGCATATTGGTGCATGCGGTTGCGGGCCCGGGCCAGGATGGTCAGATGGGGAAAGTGCCGGCGCAATTGCGCGACAATCTCCAGTGATGCCGCCTGATCGCTCAGGGTAAGGATGACCAGCCTGGCATTTTTGGCCCCGGCGGCCCGCAGCAGATCGCTGCGTGAGGCGTCGCCATAGTAGGCTTTGATCCCGTAGCGGCGCACCAGGTCCAGCTGGGAGGCATTGCGCTCCAGCAGGGTAGTGTTGAACCCACAGGCATTCAGCAGGCGGCCGGCGATCTGCCCAAAGCGGCCGTAGCCGATAATAATTACCGGCGAATCCCCCTGCGGCGGTGTTTCATCTCCGGGCTCTTTGTCACCGTCGGGTCTTTGGTGGCGGGGCTGGATAGCCTGCTCGTAGATCAGCAGCAAAATGGGGGTGATGGCCATGGACAGAGCGATAACCGCGATCAGCAGATTGCCACTGGTGCTGTCTATGACATTGTTCTGGGCCGCGAAGGACACCAGTACAAAGCCGAACTCCCCCGCCTGGGCCAGCGCCAGGGCAAACAGCCAGTCCTCGCCCCGGGTCATCCCCGTCACCCGTGCCAGCGAGTAGAGTACGGCAAACTTTACCGCCACCAGCATCACCACCAACACCAACAGCAGCATTGGATAGGCCGCCATCAGAAGAAAGTTCACGTTGGCGCCGACTGCGATAAAAAACAGGCCCAGCAAAAGGCCTTTGAACGGCTCTATGTCCGCTTCCAGTTCGTGGCGGAATTCGCTCTCCGCCAGAGTGACGCCGGCGAGAAAGGTGCCGAGCGCCGGCGACAGATCGAGCCAGCTCATGGCGGCAGCGGAGCCCACCACGATCAGCAGTGAGATAGCCGTGAACATCTCCCGCAACTGACTGCCGGCGATCAGGCGCAGTACCGGACCCAGTAAGTAACGGCCACCCAGCGCAAATGCCGCCATGATACCCACCAGCGCCATCGCATAGCGCCAGCCGGAGAGGCCGTGGTGGTCGGTGGCGACACCGCTGACGGCCAGCAGGGGCAGCAGGGCCAAAATGGGGATGACCGCTATATCCTGAAAGAGCAACACCGCAAAGGCGCCACGGCCACCCTCGGTGCGCAGCAGTTTCTTTTCACTGAGTGACTGCAGGACAATAGCGGTTGAAGATAACGCCAGGATCATGCCTACGGCGGTAGCACTGCGCCAGTCCTGTCCGAACAGAAGTATTGCCAGTGCGGCGATGACCGCCGCAGTGGCCAGCAACTGCGCACTACCGGTACCGAGAATGGCGCCGCGCATCTGCCACAGTTTGCGCGGCTGCAGTTCGAGACCGATCAAAAACAGCATCAGAGCCACGCCGAATTCGGCGATATGCATTTCCTCGCTGGTGTCGCCCACCAGGCTCAGCCCAAAGGGCCCTATGACCACTCCCGCCAGCAGATAACCCAGTACCGAACCCAGACCCAGCCGGGTGGCCAGGGGCACCGCTATGACCGCCGCTGAGAGATAGATCACCGCCTCTATCAGAAATCCGCTGTGTTCCATGCTGTCTGCCGATGGGTTTTGGAATTATGGCTGCGTTTTTGTTTGTTTTGCCCCTTCAGCACTCTGTTCCGGTTCGACGATGGCGCTGCTGCGGCGAATAAGAGGAGCAATGGTGGAGCCCTGTACAACGATGGAGAAGAGTACCACGCCGTAGGTCATCACCACCCACAGGTGGCGCACATCCTGGCCTTCGATATACGCATAACCCTCGGGAATAGCGAGCGCCAGAGCCAGCGCCAGGCCGCCGCGCAGGCCGCCCCAGATAAGGATGCGTTCACTGTAGGGGTGATACTTACGGCGGCACTTGAGCAGAGTGAAGGGGATACTGACGGCGGCGGTCCGACCCAGGAGAACGATCACGATCGCCACCAGGATCAATATGTAATCGAAGGGGTTGAGATTGATCGTGATGAGAAAGAGCCCCACCAGTAAAAACAACAAGCCGTTGAGAAAGTCCTCGGTGATGCTCCAGAAGTTGTCCAGCTCGCGCTGGCTCACCCGGGAAAAGCCCCGCTCGCGGGTGAAGTTGCCGATGATGATGCCACTCACCACCATCGCCAGGGCGCCGGACACCCCCAGCAGGTTGGCCAACGAAAAACCCGCTGTGGGAATGACCAGCGTCAACAGCAGCTCGAGGCTGTGATCATCGGTGGCGCAAATCAGTAAGTGGAACAGGGTGCCGATAAACAGCCCCATGACTACGCCGCCCACGGCCTCTACGGCGAACAACTGTGCCACGGCCGACACCGTGGGCTCTTCACCCCCGAAGGCCAGTGCGTAGATGACGGTGAAAATCACCAGGCCGAAGCCGTCGTTGAACAGCGACTCCCCCTCCACCTGAATCGCTATCTGCTCAGGTGCCTTCAGGTTTTTCAGAATGGCCAGTACCGCAATGGGGTCAGTGGGTGAAATCAGGGCGCCAAACAGCAGGCAGTACACCAGGCCCACCGGCAGGCCGACCCATTGAAGGAACAGGTACAGCAGCGCCCCTACCACCAGAGTGGAAATCAGTGTGCCCGCTATGACCAGCAAACTGATCTCCAAACGCTGGTTGCGCAGCATGTGCAGGTCGATATGCAGGCTGCCCGCAAACAGCAGAAAGCCCAGCATACCCTTGAGCAGCAGGTCCTTCAGGTTCATCAGTGGCAGCAACTGGTCGGCCCAGGTGTGCAATTCAACCAGGCCCAGCTTGCCCATTCCGGTCACCAGCAGCGACAGCGCCAGGGCGCCGGCGGTGATGGCGATGGTACTCTGCGCCCGCAGTACGTACTGGTTGAGAAATCCAAGAAAGACCGAGATAGCCGCGAGAAAACAAAAGGTGTAATAGACTTCCATCCCGTAGGTGTACCTCGCGCTGATCGGGTTTGGACGGCATGCGGGCCGGGCCGCGTATGGGCGGGCCGGCGGGCGGTCAGTCGGTGAGGGTGCCGTCGTGGTAGTCGCGCAGAGCCTGCTCGATTTCCTCGCGGCTGTTCATCACGAAGGGGCCATAGTGCACCACTGGCTCCCGCAGCGGTCGGCCGTGCAGCACCAGCAGCCCCGCCCCCTTGTCACCGGCACGCAATTGTAGTGCCTGGCCCTCTCCATACAAGAGCATATTGCTGTCTTTGACGGTGCCGCGCTCGGTTTCCAGCTCACCCAGATATACAAACACCATGACATTGTGTTCGAACGGCAACGGCAGGCGGATCGAAGCGCCGGGGCTCAGGCGAAAGTCGGCAACCGCTGCCGACTCCTGCAGAGCCCCGCTGTGGGTCCTTCCCCCAATGGTCCAGTGGCCCGCAATCAGGCGGGCCAGGGAACCCTGTTGGTCTAGTGGCAGTTGAGGAATCTCCTCGGCCTGGATGTCGCGCCACTTTGGGTTATCCATCTTGTGAGCGGCGGCCATATTGATCCAAAGCTGGAAGCCGTGCATGCCGCCCTCTGCCACTGAGGGCATCTCGGAGTGAATAATTCCGCGCCCGGCGCGCATCCACTGGGCTCCCCCCGCCGACACCTTGCCCCGATTGCCCAGATGGTCCCGGTGCTCAAATTCACCCTTGAGTAAATAGGTGAGGGTTTCAATGCCGCGGTGAGGGTGCGGCGGAAAGCCGGCGATATAGTCGTCCGCCTGTTCCGAACGGATCTCGTCGAGCATCAGGAAGGGGCTGAACGCCGGGTCCTGAAAGCCGTCCACCCGCTGGATCTTCACCCCGGCGCCATCCGCCGAAGCCCGGCTGGCCAGACTGCGCACCAGCGGACGCACTTCGTGGCCCTGTTCTTTAGTCTGCATAGATACCTCTGAGAACGATTACTGACCCAGTATAGGCCGATCAAATAGATAAAAAACTGCAAAAAAAGCGAGCTTATGTTCGATTTATTTGATCAATCGCGCTATATAATGTCCTGACACGGTAGTTGCGTGTTGAGGTCGATACGCACCGGGTTACGGATGCGGGCGAGAGGGGTGCGAAATGGCGAAAGTGACGCTGGAGCAGTGGCGAATGTTTCAGTCGGTGGTGCAGTACGGGGGTTTTTCCCAGGCCGCAGAGGCGGTACACAAGAGCCAGTCTTCCATCAATCACGCCGTGCACAAGCTGCAGCAAAGCCTGGGGATAGCGCTGTTGGAAGTCCGCGGCCGCAAGGCGGAACTCACCGATGCGGGGCGCATCCTGCTGGCGCGCGCCGGCGGTCTGCTGAGCGAGGCAGAATCCCTGGAGGCCGTTGCCAGCAGCCTGGCCAGTGGTGAAGAGGCGCTGTTGACGCTGGCGGTGGACGTGATCTTCGACTACGACTGTTTGTTTGATGCCGTGGAGCAATTCGCTTCCCGTTTCCCCCATACGCGCCTGGAATTGCGCGAGACGGTGCTGTCGGGAGCGGAGGAATTGCTGTTGCAGCAGCAGGCCGATTTTATTTTGTCGGCGTGGATACCCCAGGGCTTTGTGGGGGAACCGGTGACAAAGGTACGCTTTCTGCCGGTGGCGCACCCGGACCACCCCCTGCATCACCTGGGTCGGCCGGTGACGCGCAAGGATTTGAAGTCCAGCCGGCAGATAGTGCTGCGGGACTCCGCCAGCAGGAATCGTCAGGACGCCGGCTGGCTGGGTTCCGACCAGCGTATCACTGTCACCAACGTGCAAACCTCAGTCGAACTGATCGAGCGCGGCCTGGGCTTCGCCTGGCTGCCGGAGACCCGCATTCGCGACTCACTGTCTGCGGATCTCCTGCTGCCGCTGCCCACCGAGGAGTCCTGGGGGCGCGATGTCACTGTGTATCTCGTCTTTGCGGACAGTGACAAAATCGGGCCCGCAGCCGGCTTTCTCATCGACACACTGCGCCGGGGGTTGGGCAGCATGGCGTAATCCGTCGGCGAAAATCGAAAGGTATTTGCGAAAAAATGCAGTTTTTTTCTCACTGAGCAAAACTAAACTGCCCGCCCTGGGCTGGCATTCACTAACTGGCTGTTTTTTCTGTGCGAGGACCAAGCGATGAATAACCCCGTTTTGTGCGATGTCTCTAAATTGATCGGCCGGGTGCTGATTTCCCTGATTTTTATTTTGTCGGGCTGGGCCAAGATCGGCGGCTATGCCGGCACCCAGGCCTACATGGAATCCGCGGGTGTGCCGGGCATACTGCTGCCGCTGGTGATCCTGGTGGAACTGGGCGGGGGGCTGGCGATTCTGTGCGGCTTTTTCACCCGCTGGGTATCCCTGCTGCTGGCCGCCTTCTGTCTGCTGAGCGCGGCGCTGTTTCACTATGTGCCGGACGACCAGATGCAGATGATCGCCTTTATGAAGAATCTCGCTATCGCCGGTGGATTTTTGATACTGGCCTGCTCCGGTGCCGGGGGCTACAGCCTGGACCAGCTGTTCAGCCGCGACAAGTAAAAAACTACCGACACACCCTATCGCGGACTTGCGCGGATGCAGAGTCCGCGGCCTCTGTGCGCCGGTCAATTTTGTGTCCCTGGGTCATTGTCTCAACATAACTGGAGGTGGAGATGGGCTTACTGGTCAATGGTGAATGGCAGGACCGCTGGTATGACACCGGCACTAGCGGGGGGGAATTCGTGCGCGAAGCGGCGCAGCTGCGCAACTGGATCACCGCCGATGGCAGTGCCGGACCCAGCGGCAGAGGCGGTTTTGCCGCCGAGCGGGACCGCTACCACCTGTATGTGTCACTGGCCTGTCCCTGGGCGCATCGCACACTGATCTTTCGCCAGCTCAAGGGCCTGGAGGATCTGGTCGGTGTCTCGGTGGTGAGTCCTTACATGCTGGAACATGGCTGGACCTTTGCGGAAGAGGAGGGCAGTAGCGGGGACCAGCTGTTCGGGTCCGCTTATCTGTATCAGATCTACACCCGCAATCGGGCCGACTACAGCGGTCGGGTAACTGTGCCGGTACTGTGGGACAAGCAGGGCCAGTGCATCGTCAGCAATGAGTCCTCGGAAATCATCCGCATGTTCAACGAGGCCTTCAACGGGCTGACCGGCAATGGGGATGACTATTATCCGCAGGATTTGCGCGGTGAAATAGAAGCGACCAATGGGGTCGTCTACGACAATGTCAACAACGGTGTTTACCGGACCGGTTTCGCCACCACACAACAGGCCTACGACGAGGCCTATGGGTGGCTGTTCAGTACGCTGGAACAGTTGGAGCGCCGGTTGGCGGATAACCGCTACCTGTGCGGAGACAGTGTCACCGAGGCGGACTGGCGGCTGTTCACCACCCTGGTCCGTTTCGACCCTGTCTACCATGGCCACTTTAAATGCAACAAGCAGCGCCTGGCCGACTACCCGAATCTGTGGGGCTATGTGCGCGAACTCTACCAGTGGCCGGGTATTGCCGAAACGGTGGATTTCCACCATATCAAGACCCACTATTACGCCAGCCATGCCACCATTAACCCAACGCGCATCGTACCCAAAGGCCCGGAACTGGATTACTCGGCGCCCCACCGGCGCGGCTGATGTCATCGCGAACCGGTCGGCGCACCTGCGGGCTCCCGCCAAAGGGTCAATGCCTCGACCGTCACCAGTGAAGGTTACTGATTCGTTTAGAGGATAACGCCGATGAAACTCTACTATGCCCCTGGCGCGTGTTCCCTGGCGCCCCATATCGTTGCCTGTGAAGCGGGAATAGACCTCGATCTGTGCAGGGTGGACCTGCGCAGCAAGCAAACAGAGGAGGGGGGCAGCTTTCTTGAAGTCAACCCGAAAGGCTATGTGCCGGCGCTGCGCTTCGACGACGGCGAGGTGCTGACCGAGGGGCCCGCCGTCATGCAGTTTCTCGCCGACCTGAAGCCCGACAGCGGCCTGGCCCCGCCCGCCGGGAGCCGGGCGCGCTACGAACTGCAGGCCTGGTTGAACTACCTCTCCACAGAAGTCCACAAGTCCTTCCTGCCACTGTTCTGGAATGGTTCTGAGGAGGAAAAACGCACCGCACTGGAAAGGCTGAACGAGCGATTCACCTATATCGAAAGCCAGTTGTCCGGCGAGTATCTGCTGGATGGAAACTTTACCGCTGCGGACGCCTATTTATTTACGGTGACCAACTGGCTCGACCGGCTGCACATAGATACTGAGGGTTGGCCGCGGTTGCGCGCCCTGCAGGAGCGGGTAGGGCAGCGCCCGGCGGTCATGGAGGCGCTCCGTGCGGAGGGACTGCTTCCCGGTCAGTCGGAGTGAGCCGCCACGGGTGCGCCTTTTTTGGGGTCCACCACTACTATGGGTTCACGCGCCCGGGCGACAAACAGGGCCAGCCCCAGTGCCGTCGCGGCGCAGGCGAACATAGTGGCGGCAATGGGTACCAGGGTACCCGTATGTAACCGGTTGGCGACCCCACCCAACAGCCCGCCGGCGATAAACAGGCTGGCGCCATAGAGGGCGTTGGCACTGCCGCTGATCTTGGGGAAGAATTCCAGATAGCAGGCGGCCGCATTGGGCGCGGTTATGCCGATACAGGCCACCACCAGCACCAGTGGAACCATCCACAGAGCTATCTCTCTGGCGCCGGTCAGGGTTCCCAGCAGCAACAGGCCACAGCCCAGCAGTTGCAGGAAGATACCCGCCAACAGTATCCGCCGCGGGGCAAAGAACTTCAGCAGACGGATATTGATCTGCACCATCACAATCAGTGCCGCAACACAGCTGCCAAAGAACAGCGGGAAGTGACCCGCGGACACCCCAAAATACTCCATAAACACGAAAGGGGCGGTGGTTACGTAGATAAACATGGAGCTGCTGACAAACGCCTGGGCGCCGAGAAAACCCAGTGCCCGCCGGTTGCTCAGCACCCGCCCGTAGCTGCGCACCAGCTCCGCCTTGGGTTTCCTCTGCCGCCTGGCTCGGAGAAAGGGGGAGACGGTTTCCGGCACCAGTTGTCGCACCACCAGGATCATAGCGGTGGCATACAGAAGCAGAAACACGAAGATACTCTGCCAGCCGCTGAAGGTGAGCAGTACCGAACCGATCACCGGTGCCAGTAGTGGCGCCATCAATATCATGGTACTGATGATGGAGATCACCTTAGCGGCGTCGCGGCCGCTGTATAGATCCCGCACTATGGCGGCACAGATAACAGTTGCAAAGCCGCCGCCAACAGCCTGCACCAGGCGCAGGGCGACCAGCTGATTTACCTGGGTGACGAACAGTATCGCCAGTGTGCTGAGGAAAAAAATACCCAGCCCGATAGTGCCTACAGTGCGGCGCCCCCAGCGATCCGACAGGGGGCCGCCCAACAGCTGGCCGAGCGCGAAGCCCAATAGATAACTGGAGATTGAATGCTGGACTTGCTCCACCTCGGTGCCGAGAACCGAGGCCATAAGTGGAATCGCCGGCAGATAGGTATCTATTGCGAAGGGCGTAAGTGCCACCAGCACCGCCAGGTAGGATGCCAGCCAGGGGGGTGCATGTTTCTCAGCAAGCGGCGACATAAAACTCGGTGGCCTGGAAATAAAGGCGGGAGCAGACGTGGACTGAACCGCGCCGGACAGAGGGATATTCGCGACAAGGCGTGAATGGCAGGTATTGTGGCACGATTTTTGCCCGGAGTAAAGTAGCCCGCCGGTGCCCGGGCGCTGGTGGCGGTTTAATTTTCCTCGCGCAGTGTGTGCAGGCCCCGCTTCAGCTTCATCAGGTGGTCCTGCAACTGGGTGCCCTTGCGCTGGGCGACGCCAATGGCGAGGGTGTCTATCACTACCAGGTGGGCGATACGTGATGACAGAGGGGTATAGATTTCTATGTCCTCTTCCACGTCCACTTCCAGGGGAATAGAGGATCGCACAGCTACCGGCGAGCCACTGGGTGCCAGACCGATGACCGTGCCCCCCTGTTGTTTGACCATTTCGATGGAGTGCAGCAGGGCCCTGGTGCGGCCGCTCTGGGAAATCGCGATCACCACGTCCCCCGGTTCCATCGACATGGCGGACATATTCTGCATATGGTGGTCCGAGTAGGCCGCTGTGGCCAGTTGCAGGCGGAAGAACTTGTGCTGGGCATCCGCCGCCACCGCCCCGGAGGCGCCGAATCCGAAGAACTCCACCCGCTTGGTGGCTGCGATTGCGGCCACTGCTGCCTCGAGTGCGCGATTGTCCAGGGTGTCACGCACATTGAGCAGGGTGTCGACGGTGGAATCAAACACCTTGCGCTTGTACTCAGCGATGGTGTCGGTCTCGGTCACCGCTATCTGGCCGAAACTGGGGCTGGATGCCAGCTGCTGGGCCAGGTTCAGCTTGAACTCCTGAAACCCGGAGCAGCCCACTGCGCGGCAGAACCGCACTACGGTGGGTTCGCTCACCTGGGCCTCGGTGGCCAGGTCCACGATGCGCATATGGATGATTTCATTGGGGTTGGCGAGGATGTACTCCGCCACCTTGCGTTCCGATTTGCGCATGGAGGACAGTTGTTCACTGATTTTCTGCGTGACTTCTGCCGGTTTCACGATACTTCCTTCTGGACTCCTGACGGCGCAGTGTAGCTGCTGCCAACCCGGCTGGCGAGCCGTGGTGCCAGGCCCTGGGCGGGCGGCGGGAGACGAAGCTTCCAGGATTGAGCCGGCAGTGGGAGTTACCTGTTTATTTGCACAGGTATCCGCTGCGGGCTCTGTTACAATCGCCGCCCATGGACGTATCTCAGATTCTCGACCCTCTCAACGACGCCCAGCGCGAGGCGGTGGCGGCCCCGCCCGGCAATCAGCTGGTACTGGCCGGTGCCGGGTCCGGCAAAACCCGTGTGCTGGTGCACCGTATCGCCTGGCTGATGCAGGTGGAGGGCGCCTCGCCCTTCTCCTTGCTGGCGGTCACCTTTACCAATAAAGCGGCGCGGGAAATGCGCGCGCGAATCGAAGAACTGTTGGGGGTGAACACTTTTGGCATGTGGGTGGGGACTTTTCACGGCCTGGCGCACCGCTTGTTGAAAGCCCACTGGCAGGAGGCAAAGCTGCCGCAGAATTTCCAGATCCTGGATTCCGACGACCAGCTGCGACTGATCAAACGGGTACAGGACGGCCTGGGCCTGGACGAAAAGAAGTGGCCGCCGCGGGAGACCCAGTGGTGGATAGGTACGCAGAAGGATGAGGGGCGGCGCCCGCAGTATATCCAGCCCGGCGCAGATCCCTGGCTGCGGACCATGGTGGATATCTACATTGCCTATGAGGAGGCCTGTCAGCGCGGGGGGCTGGTGGATTTCGGTGAGTTGTTGCTGCGCGCCCACGAATTGTGGCTGAACAACGATGCGGTACTGGCCCACTACCGGCGCCGCTTTCCGTTTATCCTGGTGGATGAATTTCAGGATACCAACACCATTCAGTACGCTTGGCTGCGGTTGCTGGCCGGGGACCAGTGCCATATCACCGCCGTGGGTGACGACGACCAGTCCATCTATGGCTGGCGCGGTGCCAAGATCGAGAATATCCAGCACTTTGGCAGGGATCTGCGCGATGTGCAGACGGTGCGCCTGGAGCAGAATTACCGGTCCACCGGTACTATCCTCAAGGCCGCCAACGCGGTTATAGAACACAACGCCGGCCGCCTGGGCAAGGAGTTGTGGACCCGGGGGGAGGAGGGTGAGCCTATCGCGGTTTACGCCGCCTATAACGAACAGGACGAAGCGCGTTTTATCGTCGAGCATATCAACGATTGGCTGGGGGCTGGCCACCGCCGCGATAGCATCGCCATTCTCTACCGTTCCAATGCCCAGTCGCGGGTACTGGAAGAGGCGCTGCTGCGGGAGCAGATGCCCTACCGCATCTATGGCGGCCAGCGATTCTATGAGCGTATGGAAATCAAGAATGCGCTGTCCTATCTGCGCCTGATCGCCAATCGCGACGACGATACGGCTTTCGAGCGGGTGGTAAACACACCTACCCGGGGTATCGGTGTGCGCACTGTGGAAATGGTGCGCGCCTCTGCCCGCGAGCAGGGCTGCTCCCTCTGGCGGGCCGCCAACCTGATGTTGCAGCAGCGCCTGCTGGCGGCCCGTGCAGCTGGCGCCCTGCAGGCATTCCTCGATCTGATCAACCAGTTGGCGGCCAATGCGCAAGACAAATCCCTCGATACCATCGCTGAGGATGTGATCGAAACCAGCGGCCTGCTGGATTTTCACCGCAGGGAGAAGGGGGAGAAGGGCCAGACCCGTGTGGAAAACCTGCAGGAACTGATCAGTGCCTGCCGGGCGTTCGATGGCCTGGACCTGGGGGAAAATCGCGAGGAGCGCCCGCTGCTGGACCAGTTTCTGGACAGTGCGGCGCTGGACGCGGGGGAGGGGCAGGCGGATGAGTTTGAGGATGCGGTGCAGCTGATGACCCTGCACTCCGCCAAGGGGCTGGAGTTCCCTCTGGTGTTTATGGCCGGGGTGGAGGAGAACCTGTTTCCACACAAGATGTCGGCGCAGGAGCCGGGCCGGATGGAAGAGGAGCGGCGCCTCTGTTACGTGGGCATCACCCGCGCCATGCAGAAGCTCTATATCACCTACGCCGAAAACCGGCGCCTGTTCGGTAGCGAAAACCACAATAGCCCGTCTCGTTTTATCGGTGAGATACCGCCGGACCTGGTTTGTGAAGTGCGGCTGAAAACCGAGATTTCCAGGCCACTGTTCAATCCGGATTACGGCAAAGTGGGACGCTTGTCTGATCCGCCGCCGGACTTCGACGACCTGCCGCCACTGGCCCTGGGGGGGCGTGTGGAGCACCCCAAGTTTGGCGAGGGTACTGTGGTACAGTTCGAGGGCAATGGCCCGCGCGCGCGGGTGCAGGTTAATTTTGACGATGCCGGCAGTAAATGGCTGGTGGTGACCATGGCAAAGCTACAGCCACTGTAAAGGCTGCAGAAAAGATGTGTCTGGCTGAGCTGCCCTGCCTTTGGCAGTGCGGCTATTGCAGACAGTGATGATCCGGGCTGGGGATAAGTTGTGCTTCGGAGGCACAAAGTATGTGGCCCCAGGTCAGATTACCAGGACCCCTTCCACTTCAAACAGGGCGCCTTTGGGCAGCTCATTGACACCAACGGCGGCGCGCGCAGGAAACGGCTCCTCAAAGAACTCCTTCATAACTTCATTTACCGCCGAGAAATTCTTCAGGTCGGTGAGATAAAGGTTGAGTTTGACGACACGGGACAGGGAGCCGTTGGCCGCTACGCAAACGGCTTCCAGGTTGCGAAACGCCTGGCGTGCCTGCTCAGTGAAGTCGCTGGATACCATTTCCATGGTCTGGGGGTCCAGGGGAATCTGCCCGGAGAGATAGACGGTGTTATGCACTTTAACGGCTTGCGAGTAGCTACCGATTGCGGCCGGTGCCAGGTCGGTTTTAATCACAGCGCGATTAGGCATGGTTGACTCCGATGCTTGTTGGCAGGGAAAGCGGATCAATATAGCGCGTTCGGGCGGTGTTGGGGAGATCAAGAAAGAGGGATTGCCCCGAATGTGGTGATTTTGCCTGGGTGGGGCTTGTTGCGGTGCTCGCCCCAAAATGCTCAGGGGCGCGCGATACGTATCACCGCCGGCAGGTTGCGCAGCCGTTTCATCACCCGGGCCAGATGAACGCGGTTTCTGACTTCCAGAGTCATGGCGATGACACTGTTGTGCGCGTCCTTCTCATCCACGTGAATCTGCTCAATACTGGCCCCCTCTTCGGTGATGCGGGTGGCGAGCCGGGCGATGATGCCGCGCTCCGACTCCACTTCCACACGCACGTCGCCGAGAAACTCCCCTTTCACGTCCGGTGACCAGTTCACCGCCATGAGGTTTTCCGGGTGTTCGCGGAAATCAATGGTGTTGCGGCAGGTGTCCCGGTGAATCACCACCCCCTTGCCGGAGCTGATATGGCCGATGATGGTGTCGCCGGGAATGGGCCGGCAACAGCGGGCGAAGCTGACCAGCATGCCCTCCTGCTCATCGATGGTGAGCGGCGAGGAGATGTTGCTGGCCTCGCTTTCGCGGCTGTCCACAGGTACCAGCAGCTTGGCTGCGGAAAAGGCCACTTTGTTACCGAGGCCGATTTCCTCCAGCAGCTTTTCCAGAGTCGCGCACTTGGTTTCCTGCAGACCCTGCTGCAGCTGTGCCTCCCCCAGTTGCTCCAGGCTGGTATCAAACTTGCCCAGCGCCTTTTGCAGCAGCCGCCGTCCCAGCGCAACGGAGTCGTGGTGGCGCTGGTGTTTGAGATAGTGGCGGATGGCGCTGCGCGCTTTGGCGGTGACCACAAAATTGAGCCAGTTGGGATTGGGCTGGGCGTTCTTGCTGGTCAGGATCTCCAGCTTCTGGCCGCTCTGCAGCGGCTGCGACAGGGGCGCCAGGCGCTGGTTGATGCGCACCGCCACACAGGAGTTGCCCACATCCGTATGCACCGAATAGGCAAAGTCCACCGCCGTGGCCCCGGCGGGTAGGTCAATGATTTCGCCTTTGGGGGTGAAGACGTAAACCTCGTCGGGGAACAGGTCTATCTTCACATTCTCGATGAATTCCAGCGAATCGCCGGCGCGCTGCTGCATTTCCAGCAAACCCTGCACCCAGCGCCGCGCGCGCACCTGGCTGGTGCCGCCGGTGTTGACCACCTCGTCGCCGGAGGCTTTGTACAGCCAGTGTGCGGCGATACCGCTGTTGGCCATCTCGTCCATTTCCTTGGTGCGGATCTGTACCTCGATGGGCACCCCGTGCATGCCCAGCAGCACCGTGTGCAGCGACTGATAACCGTTGGATTTGGGAATGGCGATATAGTCCTTGAACTCGGAAATCACCGGCTTGTACAGATTGTGCATAACACCCAGCGCCCGGTAGCTGGTGTCCACGCTGTCGACGATGATGCGGAAGGCGTAGACGTCCATGATTTCCCTGAACGACTTCTTCTTGGCGCGCATCTTCTGGTAAATACTGTACAGGTGCTTTTCCCGGCCTATCACCAGGGCGTCTATCCCCTCCCGCTGCAGACGTACCTCAATGGCGTTCTGGATTTTTTCCAGCAGCTCCTTGCGATTGCCCCGCGCGGCCACCAGGGCGGCGCGCAGGCGGCTGGCGCGCAGCGGATAGATGGCGAAAAAAGCCCGGTCCTCGAATTCAATGCGAACATCGTTCATACCCAGGCGGTGGGCGATAGGTGCGTAAATCTCCAGCGTCTCGCGGGCGATGCGCACCCGCTTGTCCGGTTTTAGGGCGCCCAGGGTACGCATATTGTGCAGCCGGTCGGCCAGCTTGACCAGAATCACGCGGATATCCCGCGCCATGGCCAGGGCCATCTTCTGGAAATTTTCGGCCTGTTTCTCCACCGGGCTGTCGGTTTCAAACTGGGTCAGCTTGGAGACGCCGTCCACCAGTTCCGCCACTTCTTCGCCGAACTGCTCCGCCAGGGCCGCCTTTGGAATACCGGTATCCTCGATGACGTCGTGCAGCATGGCCGCAGCCAGACTCTGGTGGTCCATGTGCATGCCGGCGAGGATGGTGGCCACGGCCAGGGGGTGGGTAATGTAGGGTTCGCCGGAGCGGCGCTGCTGACCGTCGTGGGCCTGGTCAGCATAGAAGTAGGCGCGGCGGACTATTTGGATCTGATCGGGTGGCAGGTAGGAGGAGAGGCGGTGGGCCAGACTGTCGATGGTGTGCAAAGCCGTGCGCGCCTCTCTCGGTAAACCGCTCAGTTGAGAAAAGTTACAGGTCCTGGTCGGATAGATAGACCGGGGCGGCAACCGCCTGCATGGGGGACTGTTCCTCTTCCGGCTCGTCGAGAATGGCCGCGTCGATTAGGCCCTCCTCGATTTCCCGCAGAGCGATCACCGTCGGCTTGTCGTTTTCCTCCTGAATCAGAGGGTCTTTGACGCCAGAGGCAATTTGGCGGGCGCGCTTGCTGCCCACTATGACGAGTTCGAAGCGGTTGTCGACGTGTTCGAGGCAATCTTCAACGGTGATACGTGCCATAAACTTTCGGTTCCATTGCAATGTGCCGCGCTGGGCGGGTTCGGAGGACGGGAAGCGCCCACTGGACCGGTTATTGTAGCCCAGTGACTGCTGTGCGTAAATCGATCAACTGGGCGGCCTCAGCCGCGGTGCAGTAGCGCCCGCAGCAGCTCGGGGTGTTGCAGTCGCTGGCGCTGCAGCCGCTGGCGCTGGGCGCGCACTACTGCACCCAGGTCGGCGAGGGCCGAGTTGAAGTCATCGTTGACGATCAGGTAATCCGCCTCGTCAAAATGTGACATTTCATCGATCGCCTGGTCCATGCGCCGATCGATCACGCTGTGCTCGTCCTGGCCGCGACCGGTCAGGCGTTCGCACAGCGCCGCTTGAGAGGGCGGCAGTATGAAGATGCCCACAGTGTCCGGCATGAGGCGCCGCACCTGGGCGGCTCCCTGCCAGTCTATTTCCAGGACCACGTCGCGGCCGTCGCGCAGTGTCTCCTCCACCCAGTGCCGCGCAGTGCCGTAGAAGTTGTCGAACACCTGGGCGTGTTCAAGAAACGCATTTTCATCCAGCATGCGCAGAAACTCCGCGCGGGAGACGAAGTGATAGTTGATACCGTCTTGCTCACCGGGGCGCTTTTTTCGCGTAGTGTGGGAGACCGACACTGTGACCAGGTCATCGGCTTCCGCCAGTGCCTTGACCAAACTGGTTTTGCCTGCACCGGATGGTGCCGATACGGTGAAGAGGGTTCCTGCCTGCACAACGGGTCCTGCCTGGGTGATTCAGCCGGCATTATAGCCGCGAAGCGGCGGAAAATGGGCGGGCGTACGGTTGCCTCGCTGTGGCGAGGCCGAGTCCCGACCGGGTTGGGGGGAGTGTTGGGATTTGCGGCGCCGCGTTACCGCGCCGCCGACACCGGCCGGGACCGCCAGGCAGAGCATTCGCCTTCACCAGAGAACTTTCCGGTAGCCGGGTTCCGCTCTATGTTGCTAGTCGCTAACCAGGGCGACTCTATCTGCTTTACCCACAAAAGCCAACCGCCACCAGGCCAGTGCACTGATCAGTGAGTAGCCGGCGATTGCCGGCGCCAGCGGCCCGGGCAGGAGTACTGAAAGGGTGAGCAGCAGACCAAGCCGTGCCAATTCCCAGTAGCGAGCGGTGGGATATCGGTCGAGAATGCGGCCGTTGACTATGAGTCCCAACGCCAGCAGGGCGACACCCAGCCACAGTTGCGACAGGCTGAGCTGTTGCGCATACCACAGCAGTGGCAGGGTGGCGGCGGAAAAACACAGGTGCTGGGCCAGGGCATAGTAGCGTTGCCCGCGGCTGAGCACTGGGTCGAAACGCCGAAAGTGCTTCAGATCGGTGGAGGCTACCGGCATCACTGCCTCGGCATCAGCGGGCCTATAGCCGGTACGGCGGAACCAGAGGGTCAGTTTGTCCCACCAGCTGCGAGTGTGCCAGGCGTCCAGGGCCATGCGTTTATAGTGCTGCAGGTTCGCCGCCAAGGGGTCGAAGCTGTTGAGCGGTTTGCGCACACCGTAAATGCAGGGTTCCTGTTGCAGCTCTTCCTGGTAGCTCCCGAACAGGCGGTCCCAGATGATAAAGACACCCCCATAGTTTTTGTCCACATAGATCCGGTTCTGCGCATGATGTACCCGGTGATTGGAGGGTGTGACGAAAATCCACTCCATCCAGCGGACCTTGGGAAATTTCTGGGTATGCACCCAGAACTGGTAGATCAGGTCGATGGCACCGGCAGTGACCAGCAGTTCCGCCGGCAGGCCGATGAGCAGCAGAGGGATATAGAAAATCCAGCCGATCGGCAGTCCGCCGCATGGCTGGCGCAGCGCCGTGGTGAGGTTGTAGTCCTCGCTCTGATGGTGCACCAGATGGTCCGCCCAGAAGATATTGATCTCATGGGCCATGCGGTGCTTCCAGTAGTAGCAAAAGTCGTAGGCCACCACCGCCAGCAGCAGGTGCCAGACACTGTCCAGCGACCAGTTGAACCCCACCGCCTGGTAGTAGGGAGTCAGCAGCTCGTACAGCGGAATGTAAATCAGCAGTAAAAGGCCCTTGCGCACCAGGCCAGCCAGGCGGCTGAGAATCCCGGTGCTGAGGCTGCCAATGGCGTCGTTCAGCCGGTACAGGCCCCAGCCAAATTTGCGGTCCAGCGCCAGTTCCACCAACACTGCCAGGAGAAAAAAGGGGATGGCCAGGGTGACGAGACTCACAGTTACCTCGGTATTTTCATGGTTAAAACTTCCAATGCCGGAACTTTGCCACAGGGATGGCAGCGGGCAAATATTCACAGGGGGCGGATTTCAAAATTCGTTAGACTTTCTCTGGCGTGCTCCGGTGACTGGCAGCTGGCGGCCCCCGGTGCAGGTCCTAGACTTGCTACAAGCCGCGCGAATCAGTCCCAGCCAGGCTAACGCTGCACAAGGATATACCGCCGCCGGGCGGAGCCCTGCGCGAATCCCTCCGCATGATTGCGCAGGGTTTCAACGGCGACGCTCAAACCGATGAGGGGCTGTCTACCGGGTTGACGGGTCAACAGTGTCGACCGCCAGCAATGGGAGTCCATTGATCAACGCCTATGCCGCTTTCGAGCCGGGTGGTGAACTCAAGCCCTTCACATACGATCCGGGTGAGCTGCCCGCGGACCAGGTGGAGATTGATGTGCTCTATTGCGGTCTGTGCCACAGCGATTTGAGCGTCATCAACGACGACTGGGGCCTGTCCCAGTACCCGGTGGTTCCCGGACACGAGGTGGTGGGCAGAATCGGTCGGTTGGGATCCCAGGTTAGCCATCTGGCAGTTGGCCAGGCGGTGGGCCTGGGTTGGCATTGCGGCTATTGCAACCACTGTCACTGCTGCAACTCCGGCGACCAAAATCTCTGTGCCCAGGCGCAGGCGACCATTATCGGCCACCACGGAGGCTTTGCCGATAAGGTGCGCGCCGCAGCCGCCAGCGTAGTGCCAATTCCGGAGTCCATCGACCTGGCCACTGCCGGGCCCCTGTTCTGCGCCGGTATTACCGTGTTCAATCCACTGGTTCAGTTTGCGGTGAATCCCGACAGCCGGGTGGCTGTGATCGGTATCGGAGGGCTGGGGCACCTGGCGCTGCAGTTCCTCCGGGCCTGGGGCTGCGAGGTCACCGCCTTCACCAGCAGCGAATCCAAGCGACAGGAAGCCATGGATCTGGGCGCTCACTATACATTGAATTCCCGCGGCCCAGCTGCACTGGAGGAGGCCGCCGGGCGTTTCGATGTGATTCTGTCAACGGTCAACGTCAGGCTGGACTGGAACCAGTATCTCTCCACCCTGCGGGCCAGGGGGCGACTGCATCTGGTGGGTGCCACTACAGACCCACTGGATATCAGCGCCTTTCAACTGATATTCGGCCAGCGCCAGGTTTCGGGCTCGCCGGTGGGCAGCCCGGATACCATGGCCCGGATGCTGGAGTTCGCGGCACGCCACCGGATTCTGCCGGTGGTGGAGCGGTTCCCCATGAGCGAGGTGAACAGGGCGCTGGAAAAATTGGCCAGTGGCGAAGTGCGCTATCGGGTGGTGCTGGAGGGCGGCCGTTAGCGTTAACAGGCCCTATAGCCGCAGACCAATTTGCAGCCCAAACCCCCTTGGTTCAGGGCAGTAGCGCGTCATTTTTCGAGTAGCAGGCCACACTCCCGGTGTTCCTCTCCCTTGGTGGGATCGAAATAGATGTGGTTATCGGGCAAATGGTGCTCGTACACATACTCTTCCACGTCCAGCTCGTTCAGGTGAAACATAGGTGCGACGCGAATGGTGCCGTGGTTGCCCTCGGTGAAGATGTCGAGCTTCTTGCGAAAGGCGTTCTGGTCGTGGCGGATGCCGTTGAGCCAGACATCCGGCTGCAGCTCCTGCATAGCCCTGTTAAACGGCTCCAGCTTTACCGTCCGTGAAAAGAAGTCGTGTTCCGGTGTGTCCAGTGCGGGAATCCCCCCATGAACCGCATTGTAGTGGGCGGCGGACATCTTGGGTGCGTAAACCCTTATGTTGAGGTTGAGGGCTTCGATGAGCCGCTCCACATGCCGGTAGGTTTCCGGTGTGTTATAGCCATGATCCACCCATATTACCGGAATATCGGGCTTGGCCTGTGTCACCAGGTGCAAAAAAGCGACCGCCAGCGGGCGAAAATTGGTAAACACCACCGGATTTTGGGCATGTTCCATGGTGAAGCGCATGACCGCGCTGGGTTTGGCTCCCTGCAGCTGTTCATTTAGCGAAGCGAGATCCATGCCGTGATGAAAAAAAGGCGCCTGTCGGGTTTCGACAGGGGCTATATCGCATTTGACTGCCATGACTACTACCGGTCTGTCCAGGGGATGACGCTGGGAATGCTACTTCGCCGCGCCATGGCTTAAAAATAATAATAGTGAAATAGAATCAAACAAAAGGTTATAACGGCGCCACCACTTATGATTGGGAACGGAGGAATCCCCCTATTTCCCTGGGCAAATTATTCTGGGTGATAGGGCCTGGCAGCAAGGTTACTGATCCCGGCACTTCTCGGCTTGTGACTGCTTAAAGCTATTCGGTCGCTAAAGGTTTTGGCGTCAAATTGCTCTCCTGGTATTTTGCGTGGACAAAAGTAATAAAAACGACCGGTGGAGAGCCCCGAGATTTATGGCTGCATCAGTTCCTGCAATACCGGCCGCCTGGCCCCGTATGGGCAACGCGGTAACCCGATTCGTCGGGCGCAGTGTTTTACGACTGTTTGGTTGGAAGATTCACGGGCAATTGCCGTCCCACCCTCCGTGCCTGATAGCCGGGGCGCCACACACCTCCAACTGGGATTTCGTGTTTGCCATGGCGGCCATTCTGGCGATGGGGGTTCGTATCAGTTGGCTGGGCAAACACACGATTTTTGTCTGGCCATTCCGCTCCCTGCTGTCCCGGCTGGGAGGTATAGCGGTAGACCGCAGTGTGGCCACCGGTGTGGTGGGCCAGGCAGCTGCGAAGTTGCAGGAGGACCCGCATACGGTAATCGCCCTGGCACCCGAGGGCACCCGCGCGCGGGTGAATAATTGGAAGACCGGCTTCCTCCGCATTGCCGCCCAGGCGGGTGTGGCCATTATTCCAATCGGTATCGACTACCGATCGCGCAGTTTCGAGATAGGGCCACCCTTCCACCCCACCGGAGACCAGGCCGCCGACCTGGCGGAATTCAAGCGTTACTTTCGCCGGTTTCAGGGTAAGCGTCCGGAGCTGGCCGGCTAAAGCCTCTCCGCGCGCTACCTGCGATAGCACAGCTTCCCCAAAACAGCGGCGGCGCTGGGCCCAGGCTGCGCTATAGCTCCTCTCTCTCCGCCTTCACGATTTTGGCCGCCTGCGCCTGGCCCCCCGCATCTATGAATCCGGCGATCCGGTAGCCGATGCCTCATCCATGTGTGGGACTAGCAGGCTGTTGAAAAACACTTTTTCAACAGCCTGCTAGTCCCTGAACAAAAGAATGTCGGCTAATTGACCCCTAACCCTTGGTGTTATGCTAAGTGTAACGGTAAAATGCAATCGTTCTCATTAACATATAAAGTCACAAATAAAACCCGCACTGACCCACCTTGGAGGATTGATGAACCGTTTCACCCTGGCGCCGCTGGCTGTGGCGCTGTCCGCTTCTGTATCCCTTGCCGCTGAACAGGGCCCTACCAGGCTGGAAGCCGTCACGGTGATAGGGGATGCCGAAAATATCGACACTTTGCCGGGCTCGGCGCATCTGATTGATGAAGAGGAACTGGCCAGGTTCGAGTTCACCGATATCAATCGCATAGTGCGTTCAGTACCGGGTGTCTATCTGCGGGAGGAGGACGGTTACGGCCTGCGACCAAACCTGGGTATCCGCGGATCCGGCAGTGGACGCTCCGGCAAGATCTCCCTGATGGAGGACGGTGTGCTCATTGCTCCGGCACCCTATGCGGCGCCGGAAGCCTACTATTTTCCCACGGCTGGCCGCATGGTGGGCATAGAGGTGCTCAAGGGGCCCTCGACACTGCAGTATGGGCCCTTCACCGTGGGCGGTGCAGTCAATCTGTTGAGTACCCCGATTCCCTCGACAGCAACGGGAGTGATCCAGGCCGAAGCCGGTGAGAATGCGGAGCGTCGCCTGCACGCCTACTATGGCGATAGTACCGAGACCACTGGCTGGCTGCTGGAGACCCACCAGCAGTATGCGGACGGTTTCCGCGAGATCGATGGTGCCGGCAGTGCCGATATCCAGGTAGAGGACTATGTGGCGAAAGGCCGGCTGCGTTCGGATGCCGGCGCCAGGTACCAGCAGCAGTTGGACGTCAAGCTGCAGTACTCGGAGGAAAAGTCTGGGGTGAGCTACGTGGGTCTCACCGATGCCGATCTTGCCGCCAACCCCAACCGCCGCTACGGCCTCACCGCCCTGGATGAGATGCAGAACCGCCACAGCACAGTGCAGCTGAATCACAGCATTGCCCTCAGTGAGGGTTTTAGCCTGCATACCCAGGCGTATTACAACAAATTCAAACGGGACTGGTTCAAGGTCGACAATGCCCTTGATCTGCTGGAGTCTGCCAACCTGGGCGATGCTGACGCCCAGGGGATACTGGATGGGAGTCTCGACTATATCTACGATCCCAATTCGGAAGACAGCCCCGGCTTCGAGTTGAAGCACAATAATCGCAGTTATACCGCCAAGGGCCTGCAGGTCAGTGGCGACTGGAATTTTACGGCGGGGGGCTTCAGTCACGACCTGACCCTGGGCCTGCGCCGCCACGAGGACGAGGTGGACCGCTTCCAGCCGGTGGAAATCCACAACCAGGTGGATGGAGAGCTGGTATTTGTGGAGACCAAGGAGCCCACCGGCAGCAACAACCGGGTGGAATACGCCGAAGCCAATTCCCTGTTTATCTATGATGAGATCCAGTTGGCAGAGCGGCTGGCAGTGACCGCCGTGCTGCGCTACGAGGATGTCAGCACCAGCCAGCAGCGCTACGATGACCCGGCCCGCACAGTGGCCGGCAGCAGCCGTTCGAACGAGGTTTCCGAGTGGCTGCCGGGTCTCGGTGTGGTTTACAGCATCAGTGATCAGTGGAGCCTGATCGCCGGTGTGCACCGGGGGTTTGCCCCTCCGGGTGCGGGCTCCAGGGATGGCGTTGGTGCCGAACTCTCCACCAACTATGAATGGGGCACGCGTTTCGATGGCGACGTCGTCAGTGGCGAACTCATCGCATTCTTCAGTGACTATGAAAACACGGTGCAGAATTGTTCTGTGGCAGTCCCCTGTCCCGACGGTGCCGAAAGCGGTACCTTCAGCTTGGGTGAGGCGGAAATCCAGGGTATAGAGGCGTCGCTGCAACATCAGTGGGAGCTGGCCAACAACTGGATAATGCCGTTGCGAGCCACATATACTTACACGGATGCCGAGATCAGCCAGACCAGTGATGCGAGGGACATTCTCGCTGGCGACAATCTGGCCTATCTGCCGGAAAATGTATTTGCGATCACCACCGGTATCGACAGTGGTGCCGCCTGGAGGCTGGATCTCACCGCCGCCTACCAGGACGATATGTGTGTGAATACCCGCTGCAATCGGGCGGGATCGGACGCGTTTGACCGCACCGATGCCCTCTGGATCCTGGATGCCGCTGCGCACTACAGCTTCAGTCAAAGCCTGAATGGCTATGTGAAGATCGACAACCTGCTGGACGAGCAGGAGATCATCAGCCGCAGCCCCGAGGGGGCCAGGGCCAACAGGCCGCGCACCGCCACTCTGGGCGTAAAGTACGTCTTCTGACCACGCCTTGCCGCCAGAAGCGAAAAAGCCACGGTTCACCGTGGCTTTTTTGTTGCGCCGGCCCGGATCAGGTCGCCATAACGCGGTTGCGGCCGCTTTTCTTGGCCCGATACATCCGCGCGTCCGCGGCCGCCAGTAGTTTGCCGTGGGTGGAGTGGCTGCAGTGCCCTTCGGCCACGCCAAAACTGATGGATACACAAACCGGCTGTGGATACCTGCTGCTCAGGGCCTCCACCCTGGCGCGCAGTTTTTCCGCCAGAATACGGCCTCCGCCAAGATTGGTGTTTGGCAGTAGCACCAGGAATTCCTCCCCGCCCCAACGGGCTACGACGTCGCCTTTGCGTGTGTTTCTGCGCAGGATCTCCGCCACATCCCGCAATACCCGGTCGCCGAAGGGGTGGCCGAAGCGGTCGTTGATGGTCTTGAAGTTATCCAGATCACCGATCAGTACCGTGTAGCGCCCCGACAGTTCCCGGTTGCGCCGCTCCATGTTCGACAAAGACTTATAGGCCTGGCGGCGATTGGGCAGGCCGGTGAGTGCATCGGTATTGGCATTGCGTTCCAGTTGCTGGGTCAGGCGGTGTAGCAGCTGCTGGGTCTGGTGACGGCTGCTGTCCAGCAGTGCCGTGAGCGCGGTGAGCGCGCCGAAGACGGCGATAAAACGCACTCGGTAGGCGGTGTCATAGTCCGCCGCCAGCAGCGGAAATTCCGGTGTGAACAGCACCGCCACGGTAACCGCCCCGACCGCTACCAGGGTACTGGTGCCCAATTTGTAGCCATATAGGTTGATAAAGCCGGGCACCAGCATCACCGCCCACATCAGCCCGCTGTTATTCACGCCTCCGGACAGCAGCAGGTAAAAGTACAGTACCAGTAAAAGTACGCCGACCAGGGTGGGGGTTTTCGGGCTCGACCCGGCCAGATGGATAGTGAAATAGGCGGAGAGAATAACGGTTGTCACGGCGAACAGGGCGCCTGCGACCACTATCTCGCCCCGGGTGAGTGCGATAACCCCCATGGCACCGGTGATGGCGAAAGAAAAGATCAGCATATAGCCGGAAGCCTGGATGCGCCGGCGCAACTCCAGTTGCCGCGCCTCTTCGATGGGGTTCTCCGCACCGCTTGAAAAAGGCCCGCTAACCGACACTCTGCACCCCTATTGCAGTCACTCTGTCACCTCTTGCGGTGGTATTTTTATCGTTGTGGTACCAAACGGCGGCGTTTTATCGCCACCCCCGCCATCCTGTGGATGTGGGGCCGCCAGGCATTGCAGCCCAGCGGTACTGAAGGCGCTGTTATAACCCCATGGGGCTTTTGTTTGACGTTATGATAACGACCGCCAGCCAGTATAGGTGCAATCAACGGGGTGCCAAAGCGTTCGCCGGCAATCCACGCCAGCGGGAAACTACCCCCTAAAGGGAATCTGCGGTGCAGTGAGCAACATCCAGCTAATTTGCGGCGATATTCTGACACACGGGGCAGATGCGCTGGTATGCCCGGCACACAAACACCTGATTCGCGGGCGCGGCCTGTCTGCACAGATTTTCGATCGTGCCGGCGCCGGACTGGCGGCTGCCTGTGCCGGCCTGTCGCCCTGCGGCGTGGGCGAGGCCCGCCTGACCCCCGGTTTCGACCTGCCGGTGGCTTTCCTGCTGCATACAGTGACGCCCCAGTGGAGCAGCGGCGATCAGTGGGGGGAGCAGGGCATAACGCTGTTGCGCCGCTGTTACGAGAGTGTGCTGGCGCTGGCGCAGGCGAGAAACCTGCACTCTTTATTATTTCCCGCCCTGGGCGCGGGTACCAACCGTTTTCCCCACCCAGTAGCCGCCCACCAGGCGCTGGCTGCACTGCACGAAGCCGGCGCGGAGTTCGAGCGGCTCACCGTCTGTCTGCACACCCCGGCGGCGCTGGGAGACTGGCGCCGGGTGGAGCGGCGTTTCTACACCGCCGGTTGAGCGGCGGCACTCGCTCTGCGTCCCCGCGGCTGTGGAGGCTTCCTTTATTTCTTCGCCCGCTTGCGCATATTTTCCTGCAGGATCTTCTTGCGCAGGCGCAGATGATTGGGGGTGACCTCCACCAGTTCATCATCCTCAATGAACTCTAGTGCCTGTTCCAGGGTGTGGCGGATAGGGGGAGTCAGGGTCAGGGCCTCGTCGGTACCGGCGGCGCGGATGTTGGTGAGCTGCTTGGCCTTGGTGGGGTTCACCACCAGGTCGTTGCCGCGAGAGTGAATGCCCACTATCTGGCCCTCGTAGATGTCTTCGCCGTGACCCAGAAACAGGCGGCCGCGGTCCTGCAGGGCGTAGAGGGCATAGGCGAGGGTTTTGCCCTTCACCATGGAAACCAGCACGCCGTTGACACGCTTTGCAACCTCGCCCTGCTTCACCGGACCATAGTGGTCGAAGATGCTGGTCATGATGCCGGAGCCACTGGTGAGGGTCAGGAACTGGCTGCGAAAGCCGATCATGCCGCGGGAGGGCACCATAAAGGTCAGGCGCACCCGGCCCTTGCCATCCGGTTCCATATTCTTGAGTTCCGCCTTGCGCAGGCCCAGCTCCTCCATGATCGGGCCCTGGTGCTGCTCCTCGAGGTCGATCACCACCTCTTCGTAAGGTTCGAGGATCTCGCCATCGACCACCTTTTGCACTACTTCCGGGCGGGATACGCCCAATTCGAATCCTTCGCGGCGCATATTTTCGATTAAAACGGAAAGATGCAGCTCGCCACGGCCGGAAACCTTGAATTTATCCGGAGAGTCTCCTTGCTCGACACGCAGTGCAACATTGTGGATCAACTCCTGGTCCAGGCGCTCCTTGATATTGCGCGAAGTAACGAATTTACCGTCCTGGCCGGCAAACGGAGAGTCATTGACCTGGAAGGTCATGCTAACGGTGGGTTCGTCCACACTCAGGGCGGGCAGCGCCTCCGGCCTGTCCGGATCGCACAGGGTGTCGGAGATATTCAGCTCGCCCACACCGGTGATACACACTATGTCACCCGCGCTGGCCTGCTCCACCTCGGTGCGCTCCAGACCCAGATAACCCATCACCTGCAACACCCGGGCTTTGCGCGAGTCGCCATCCCGGTCCAGCACCAACACCGGCTGGTTGGGCTTGAGGGTGCCGCGGGTGATGCGGCCTACACCAATAACACCCACATAGCTGGAGTAGTCCAGGGCGGAGATCTGCATCTGGAAGGCGCCGTTGGGATCCACTTTAGGGGGCGCCACCTTGTCCACGATCATCTGGAACAGGGGCGTCATATCATCGGCCATATCCGTATCATCGAGGCCCGCGATTCCGTTCAGAGCAGAGGCGTAGATGACCGGAAAGTCCAGCTGTTCATCCGTAGCACCGAGGCTGTCAAAGAGATCGAACACCTGATCCATAACCCAGTCGGGGCGGGCTCCGGGGCGGTCGATTTTGTTGATCACCACTATGGGATTGAGGCCCTGCTCGAAGGCTTTCTGGGTTACGAAACGGGTCTGTGGCATTGGGCCGTCCACAGCATCTACCAGCAGTAACACCGAGTCCACCATGGACAGGACCCGCTCCACCTCGCCGCCAAAGTCGGCGTGCCCCGGGGTGTCGACGATATTGATACGGTAGTCGCGCCAGCGGATCGCAGTGTTCTTGGCCAGGATAGTAATACCCCGCTCGCGCTCCTGGTCGTTCGAATCCATCACCCTCTCCGCGTCCGCGTTGCGGCGGTCCAGAGTGCCGGACTGTTGCAGCAGTCTGTCTACCAGGGTGGTTTTGCCGTGGTCGACGTGGGCGATGATCGCGATGTTGCGCAGATTGTCTATCACAGGGGGAACCTCTAGAGGGTGAAGCCCGGCCGGGTCCCGGACCGCCGTTAAAGGCGGAAGCGAGCCGGTGGCGCGGCCAAAGCGCGCGATTATAGTGAGGATATATAGCAATTGGGAGGAGTTTCGGGCCCTTGGCCGGCCTGGCCACAGAGGGCGATGGCTTATTGATTGTAATAGCAAATACAAACTATTATCATTTGCAGGTAAGAAAAATATCAAAATGGAGATCTCAAACCCCCTATGGCTTTTTATTATCGCTCCCTGCTGCCAGTGATCCTCACCACCACCCTGCATCCTGCTGTCGCCTCTGATTCCCCGGCCGGCCTGGCGCCGAGCGAAAAAATGGAAGAAACGGTGGTGGTAGGCGTGCGCCAGCGCCTATACGAAGCCGGTACACTGCTGAATGCCATTCAGAAAACCGAAGTGGTGGACGAAACCCTGATCAAGGCCATGCAGGCGATCAATCTTACCCAGGCCATTGAAAAATCCCCCGGCGTGCGGGTTTCGAATGAATGTTCCATGTGCGGCGTCAAGCGCATTATGCTGAACGGCATGCGCGGAGAGCATTCCACCATCCTCACCGATGGTATTCCCCTGCACACCATGATGGCCGGCTACTATGCGGTGGATGCCCTCGCCACCACCGGTGTGGAGCGCATAGAGGTGGCTCGCGGTGCCGGTGCCTCGCTGCTGGCACCGGAGGCCATAGGCGGCACCATCAATGTGATCTCCAAGGAGCCGCAGGAAACCGGTCTGAACGTCAACGCCTCCCGGGAGGATAACGACAGCTTCTTCGTCGGTATCATGGGCGGCCATGTCAGCGATGACGATCGCACCCGTACAAGCCTGGTATACCAGGGTGACAGGCACCACCAGATGGACAATGATGGCAACGGCGTCAGCGAAGCACCGTTGCAGGAAAACACCAGTTATGTGGGACGCGTCTCCCATGATTTCAGTGGGCGCGACAATCTGGTACTGCGTCTGGCATACACTGACTCCACTATATTCGGCGGCCCCCAGGACTATTCTATCGGCTCGGTGCTGCGGGGTTTTGATGGGTTGGAATCCGAGCACCTGTTCGAGAATGACGATGTACGGGCTGAGTACATCGGCAAGCCCTGGGAAACCACTGAGTGGATAGATACACAGCGCACCGAGATCTCCGCCAACTGGCTGCGGGAACTGAGTGAAAAATTCAATACCAGCGTTACTCTGGCCTGGTCCGAACACCAGCAGGATTCCTTCTACGAGGGGTTTGACTATGCCGCCAGGGATCGCCTGTTTTACGTGGATTCGCGCAACAACCTGATACTGAATGAGACCCACACGCTTACCTTCGGTGCGGATTTACGCGATGAGATAATGCGCTCCGATTCCTTCGCAGGTAGCCTGAGCGCCGACTATGTGGAGGACAGCTTCGACTATCGCACCGGTGGCCTCTACCTACAGGACACTTGGCAGGCGTCGCAGAAACTTGAGGTATCCGTAGCTGTGCGCCTCGACAGGGTCAGCGCTGACTTTGTGGCTGAGGAAAAACCCGGTACTGAGATTGAAGAGACGCTGCTAGCTCCGCGGATCGATATGCGCTATCTGCACAGCGACCAATGGACATCGCGTTTGGCTTTGGGTCGCGGCTATCGCGCACCTCTGTCTTTCTTTGAGACGGACCACGGTATCCTCGATGCCGGCGATGGTTTTGCCATCGACATCGAAGAGTTAGAAAAATCCCTCTCCACCACCTATGCGTTGAGTTACGCGGGTGAGCGTCTCAATGGCACTCTGTCCCTGGCGCGCACAGAGGTAGAGCACCTGGCGGCCCTGGGCGAGACCGAAAGAGGCGTACCGCTGCTGACGCAAATGGCGGAAACCGCCGTCGTCTCCGCCGGCGATATCAGTCTCGGCTATACGCTGAGCGACACCCTAAAGGTCAGCACCACGCTGGAAAACTACGTCTACGACCGGGTATTCAAAGAGTCCTATGCCATTGCCCCCATCGAACAGCGCGCACTCTTGAGCCTGGACTATGGCAGTGGTCCCTGGATGGTGTATGCCAGCGCCAGCTGGATAGGTGCGCGAAACCTGCGCGACTATGGCTATGAGGGTTACAACCGCCTGGGTGGCGCGTTGAAGAGCCAGAGGGCGGAGGCCTACTGGACCCTGGACATAAAGGTGGGCTACGACGTTAGTGAAAACCTGAATGTCTATGTCGGTGGCAATAACATCACCGATTACACCCAGGTGAACGATGCTGAAACCCCACTGTTCTGGGACGCCGGTGGCGCTTACGACGTGGCTTATATCTACGGCCCACTGCGCGGGCGCGAGATATACATGGGTCTCGACTGGAGCCTGTAACAGTGCGCGCGCTGTTGGTGTCGCTGATGCTGTTCCCGACCGCTCTCCCGGGTGTGGCGAGTGAAGCTAGGTTACTGGATATGGAGTTGAGGAGCCTGGCCGGCCCCGCGCGGGCCAGTCTTGCGCAGTATCGTGGTCTGCCGGTGCTGATGGTGTTTTTTGAGCCCGAGTGCCCCTGGTGCTTCCGTCAGGTCAGGACCCTCAATCGGCTTTTGGCCCGTTGCCCCGGTCAGTTCCAGCCCCTGGCGGTGGGCACCAACGGTGCCCGCCGGGCACTGCTGGCAGAATATCGCAGGCTGCGCCCCAACTTCCCCGCTTTCCAGATAAGTGGCGAACTGTTAGATAAAGTGGGCTCCATCCCCGCCACGCCTTTCACCCTGCTTATTGACCGCGACGGCCTGCCCGCTGGCTGGTTGCGGGGTTTTGTGCCTGGGGAAAAGTTGCAGCCGGTGTTGGCAAGGCGGCTGGAGGTTACCTGCGACGGCCAATCCAGCTGACCCCTGATAGTTTGGCGGAGAAGGGGCGCCGTGGATTGTGGGCAGGCACCTCAGGTTTGCTCCCGATCTGACCCGGGGACGCTTTTCTCCGGTCGGTAGACCCCCACATTGCGGTAGCCCTCGTCCAGTAGATGGGAGGCGTGCAGGCGACTCATCACGCCGCGCGCGCAATACAGCAAATATTCTCGCTCAGGGTCCAGCTGGGCGAAGCTGCGATTGAGGCGGTAGAAGGGGATCACCTGCACCTCGCGGTGCTCCAGCTCCAGCGGGTCCAGTTCCTCCTCCTCCGGGTGGCGGATGTCGATCACCACGGCGTCGCCCGGTTCCGAGCGGATCTCCACTTCCGGCGCCTGACCGTCCACTTCCTCGATCACCTGGTCGATGTTCTGGATGTTGCGGTCGGCGATGGCGCGGTCGAGGATCGCAAAATCGAAACGGTTTTCCTCCGCTTCCACCTTTTCAATCTTGGCGCGGGTCGTGGGCTTTATGGAGATGACGCCACAATATTCGGGAATCTGTGCGGTGAACGCTTCGGTGCCGATTGCCCGGGAGGTTTTGATGATGTCGGATTTGTCACTGGTGACCAGCGGTCGCAGTACCAGTGTGTCGGTGACCCTGTCGATCACCGCCAGATTCTTGAGGGTCTGGCTGGATACCTGGGCGATGGCTTCGCCGGTTACCACGGCGTCCACCTCCAGCTCCCGGGCGATGACACTGGCAGCCCGCAACATCATGCGCTTTAGAATTACCCCCATATGGGAATCGTCCACCCGCTCCAGAATCTCCGCCACCACCTGGTCGAAGGGCACAGTGACGAAACGCACCCGGTGGGAGGCCCCGTATTTGTTCCACAGGTAGTAGGCTACCTCCTTGACACCCAGCTCGTGCTGGCGGCCCCCCAGATTGAAAAACAGGAAATGGGTGCGGATACCGCGCTTCATGGTCAGGTAGCTGGCCACGGTGGAGTCGAAGCCTCCCGATATCAGGGATAACACCGGGTCCTGAGTACCCAGGGGAAAGCCGCCGAGTCCGGGGTGCTGCTCTTCGACCACGTTGAGCTTGTCGTGGCGAATTTCCAGCTTCACGGTAATATCCGGGTTGCGCAGCTTTACTCCGGCCGCCTCTGTGTTCACGTTGAGGCCGCCGCCCACATACTGCTCCACATCCAGGGATTTGAAATCGTGCTGGCCGGTGCGTTTGACACGGACACAGAAAGTTTTGTCTTTCAGGGCAGGGCCCCACACCGACAGGGTCTTGCGGTAGATATCCTGCAGGTCGCCCAGGGGAAACTGGCGCACGCGGGAATAGTTGGCGATGCCGGGGGTGTGGGAGAGCACCGCCTCTATACGATCGCCCAGATGGGCTACGGCGTCCGGGGCGATCACGTCGATCTTCTCCCAGTCCTTGCGCACCTGGATGCGGTCATCCAGGGGCCGCAGCAAACGCTGTAGGTTGTCCTTGAGCTGGCGCGACATGCGTTTGCGCACCGGATTGCTCTTGATGGTGATTTCGGGGAAAAACTTAACGACAAAGTGCATGGGGTCTGGCCGGATACCGCGGTTGCTGGGTAAGCGTCACATTATAAACCAGAGCAGTGCAACGGGGCGGCGCCCCCTTCTTGTGCATTTGCGGAACAAAGAGCGCCATTTTGGTGCGTCGGCCGGTGGCTGCCTGTGGACTTTGCACCTATTCTGCCCAAATCATTGCGCGCTGGTGGACGATGGCTGCGGTATAGAGGGTGACTATGTCACCGCCCCAGCTTGGCACACTTTTTGCTCTTATCTGCACAGGGAATAGGCACACTAGAACAGTTTCGGAGCAGGCGCCAATCGAAGCGCTGTAGCGGTCGGATAAATTTTCAAAACCCGGAGGACGGTAATGTCAGCGAAAACGCTCGGTTTGATTAATGAGAATGAAGTTAAGTGGGTAGACCTGCGCTTCACAGATACCAAGGGCAAGGAACAACATGTTTCCATCCCTGCGGCGGAAGTCAACGACGATTTCTTCGAAGAGGGTAAGATGTTCGACGGCTCCTCCATCGCTGGCTGGAAGGGTATCAACGAATCCGACATGATCCTGCTGCCGGTTGACGAAACAGCTTTCCTGGATCCTTTCACCGATGAAAGCACAGTGATCATCCGCTGTAACATCGTGGATCCGATCACCGCCCAGGGCTATGAGCGGGATCCGCGCTCCATCGCGCTGAGAGCTGAGGAATACTTGAAATCCACCGGTCTGGGTGACACTGTGTTGTTCGGTCCGGAGCCGGAGTTTTTCGTCTTCGACGACATTACCTGGGGTGCCGAAATGGGCGGCGCCTTCTACAAGATAAACTCTGAAGAGGCGGCCTGGTCTTCCGGCCACCACTATGCCGAAGGCAATATCGGACACCGGCCTGGTGTCAAAGGCGGATACTTCCCGGTGCCGCCGGTAGACTCGCTACACGATGTGCGCGCCGCCATGTGTTCCGCCATGGAGCAAATGGGTCTGCGGGTGGAAGTGCACCACCACGAGGTGGGCACCGCCGGCCAGTGTGAAATCGGCGTTGCCGCCAACACTCTGACCAGGAAGGCGGACGAAGTGCAGATCCTCAAGTACGCCGTACACAACGTCGCCCACGCCTACGGCAAGACCGCCACCTTTATGCCCAAGCCGCTGGTGGGCGACAATGGTTCCGGCATGCATGTACACCAGTCCTTTAGCAAGGATGGTGTGAACCAGTTCGCCGGCGATGCCTATGCCGGCCTGTCGGAAACAGCCCTGTTCTATATCGGCGGCATTGTGAAGCATGCGCGCGCCCTCAACGCGCTGTGCAACGCCTCCACCAATTCCTACAAGCGCCTGGTACCCGGCTTCGAGGCACCGGTGATCCTGGCCTATTCCGCGCGCAACCGCTCCGCTTCGATCCGGATTCCGTTCGTATCCTCGCCAAAAGGCAAGCGTATCGAAACCCGCTTTCCGGATCCCACCGCCAACCCCTACCTGGCCTTCGCCGGGCTGCTGATGGCGGGCCTGGATGGTGTCAGGAACAAGATCCACCCGGGCGATGCGGCGGACAAGGATCTGTACGATCTGCCACCGGAGCAAGTGGCGGAATTCCCCACGGTTGCTGCCAGCCTGGAGCAGGCGCTGGATGCCCTGGACCGGGATCGCGCTTTCCTGACCGAGGGCGGTGTGTTTACCGACGATGCCATCGACGCCTACATCGAACTGAAGCGCGAAGAGGTAGAGCGCCTGAACATGACCACCCACCCGGTGGAGTTCGATATGTACTACTCCGTTTAGGGAATCTCGGAGACTTTTCCTTAGCCCGTGCCGTCTGGCACGGGCTTTTTCTTTGCAGGTAAACTAGCAGGTTGTTGAAAAAGCGTTTTTCAACAACCTGCTAGGCTTTTTTAACCCGGCAACGCAATATTGCCGGGTTAATAAGGGGCCTTGGGATGGTCGATTACCGCACTGAGGAGTGTCTATGAAGAAGCTCTCATCTTTTCCCGCGTGGTTACTTGCGGCAGCCTGCAGTTGCGCGCTGGCCGGTGGTTCGGGCCTCGATGAGAGTGATGGCGGGGACACATCAGCTGGGGCTATTTATAAAACCGTCGGTCCCAATGGAGAGGTGGTGTTCACAGATACCCCGCCTGTGGATGGTAAATCCGAGCGGGTACAGCTGGGGCCCATCAATGTGCAGCCTATCTCCCTGCCGAAACCCATCCCCACCCGCAAGCTCTCCCCAAAGGATAAACGCGATCCGGGCGCGGCATACTCCGGCCCGGTCAATGTCACTATAGTGAGCCCCGCCAGCGGTGCCACCATCCCGCCGGGCCAGCGCTTCATTGTCCTGCAGGTGGCTATTGATCCGCCGCTGCCTCAGGGGCACCGCTTCTATGCTGTGGTGGATGGCCAGCGTTGGCGCGGCAGTTCCTCTGGCACCAGCCTGGATATCTCCGCGCTGGAGCGCGGTAGTCACAGTGTCCAGGCACTGCTCACGGACCCCTCAGGCAAGTTGCTGGCGCGCTCGCAGACGATCATGATCTACGTCAAGCGGCCCGGTGACCAGGTACCGGAGTTCGGCGCCCCTCAGGCCACCCCGGCTCCGCAGGCCCCTGCCGCACCGGGCCTGGTGCCCAAGAAGCCATCCCGCAGAGACGGTCGCTAATCACTGCTTGGGGTCCCCGCTAGCCGTTACCGATTGCCGCCGGTCGCTGTGGCAATCAACTCCCACTACCATGCACTGTATTTTTTTTGTCCGACGCACCATAATGGTGCGTTCGGTGGCGGGGCACAGCCGCGCTGCCCGCCATCAATCCGCCGTTAGCCACTATGCGCCATTTTGGTTGGTTTCTTGCAAAGGCACTTGGGGTGGTTCGATTTAAAGTGATACTCGCGGGTGGCCATATGGGGCGGTCCGCCCGCGACCTGGAAATTCTCCTATGCTCGACGATTCCCAGCTGCGCCAGCTTTTAGACAACCTGAACTCCGCCGTAGTGGTACTGGATGGGTGTCTGCGGCTGCGCTATCTGAACGCCGCCGCCGAGGATCTGCTGGCTGCGTCCAGAGTGCGGGTCTTTGGCCTGCCCCTGGAGAGCCTTGTGCGCGAATCCGACGAGGCCGTTCAGGCGCTGCGGGAGGCGCTGATACAGGGGGAAAAGTACACGGTGCGCCGTGCCCGCTGGCATTTGCACAACCAGGAGGCGCGCACCGTGGACTATTCCGTAAGTCCGCTGGTGGAGTTGGGGGTGTTGCTGGTGGAGGTGCAGCCCATGGACCGGCTGTTGCGCATTGCCCGGGAGGATGCATTGATCAGCGCTCAGGAGACGACCCGCAATCTTGTCCGGGGCATGGCCCACGAAGTGAAAAACCCCCTCGGTGGTATTCGCGGGGCTGCGCAGTTACTGGGCAGAGAGTTGCCGGATCCGGGCCTTGTCGAGTACACCCAGATCATCATCGACGAGGCCGACCGGCTGAGAAACCTGGTGGATCACCTGCTGGGGCCTAACAGGCCCGTCCACCGGCAAGCCACCAATGTGCATGAGGTATTGGAGCGGGTGGCCCACCTGGTGGAGGCGGAATGCGGTGGAGAGCTGGCCATCCGCCGCGACTATGACCCCTCCATACCGGAGGTGCCCGCCGACCGCGAACAACTGATTCAGGCGCTGCTGAATATCGGCCGCAATGCAATGGAGGCAATTGGGGACAGTATCGGGCTTGCCGCCGGAGAGCTGGTGCTGCGCACCCGGGTACAGCGCCGGATCACCATTGGCAAGCGGTGTTGGCCGCTGATTTGCTGTATTGAAATTGAAGACAATGGCCCCGGTATTGCAGAGGAAATCCGCGAGCGTATTTTCTATCCCATGATCTCCGGGCGCGCGAAGGGCTCCGGGCTGGGTCTGTCGATTGCACAGAACATCATCAATCAGCATGCGGGACTGATCAAGTGCGACAGCGACCCTGGGCGGAGTGTGTTTCAGGTCTGCCTGCCCCTGGATATGGAATTATTAACCCGGCAACTGGATACATTGCCGGGTTAATGCGGCACCGGGATGCGCCGCCAACGAGCGGAGACCGGCGCAAGCGCTTCGGGAAATTGCGCAGCTTTTTGAGGGCGACAATCCAATCGATGAGGGATCACCTGTTGGGTTGCCGGGTTACGAGTGACTGGTGGGAGTGACCATGGCTGTGAGCAATCGCGTGTGGATTATTGACGACGACCGATCAATACGCTGGGTGTTGGAGCGCGCGCTGGGCCGCGCCGGAATTGAAACCCGGTGTTATGACAGCGGCGATCGCGCTCTGGACGATTTTTATCGCGAAACCCCCGACGCGGTGTTGTGTGATATCCGCATGCCGGGCACCGATGGTTTCAGGTTGTTGCAGCGTTTCCAGGTGGAGCGCCCCACCCTGCCCATCATCATAATGACGGCGCACTCGGACCTGGACAGTGCCGTGGCCGCCTATCAGGGCGGTGCCTTCGAGTATCTGCCCAAACCTTTTGACGTGGACGAGGTGGTTGCGGTTGCCCGCCGCGCACTGGCCCATGGGCGGGAGGGGCTGTCCGCCGGTGGTGATCCCGGCGAGCGGGCCCTGGGTGGGGAGGCGATTATCGGTGAGGCGCCGGCGATGCAGGAAGTGTTTCGGGCCATTGGTCGCTTGTCCCACTCTAATATCACCGTGCTGATCAACGGTGAATCCGGTACCGGAAAAGAACTGGTGGCACAGGCGCTGCACAACCACAGTCCCCGCAGCGCAAAGCCCTTTGTCGCATTGAATATGGCCGCAATTCCCAGGGACCTGATGGAGTCGGAATTGTTCGGCCACGAAAAAGGCGCTTTTACGGGGGCCACAGTCCGGCGCCCGGGCCATTTTGAGCAGGCGGATGGCGGTACCCTGTTCCTCGATGAGATCGGCGATATGCCCGCGGATACCCAGACGCGCCTGCTGCGGGTGCTGGCGGACGGGGAGTTTTACCGGGTCGGGGGCCATACCCCGGTAACCGTGGACGTGCGCATCATTGCCGCTACCCACCAGGATCTGGAAAAACTGGTGGAGGAGCACAAATTCCGCGAGGATCTGTTCCACCGCCTGAATGTCATCCGGATACAGATTCCGCGGCTGGCGGATCGCCGCGAGGATATTCCGCGTCTGGCGCGCCATTTCCTCGACAGTGCCGCCAGGGAACTGGGGGTGGAAACGAAAGTTCTGCTTGGGGAAACCGAGGACCATCTCTCCGGTCTCGACTGGCCCGGCAATGTGCGTCAGCTGGAAAACACCTGCCACTGGATCACAGTGATGGCCTCCGGTCGCGAGGTGCATATAGAGGACCTGCCTCAGCAGCTGCGCCAGCAGAGCGCCGCGGTGGAGGTGTTGCCGGACTGGCGGCAGGCCCTGTGCCTCTGGGCGGATAAGGCACTGGCGGCGGGACGGCGTGAGATTCTCAATGAAGCGGTTCCCACCTTTGAGCGGACACTGATCGAAATTGCCCTCAAACACACCGGTGGGCGTAAACGCGATGCCGCCGATTTGCTGGGGTGGGGACGCAATACTCTCACGCGCAAGCTAAAGGAACTGGATGTGAAGGATCCACCGGCAGGCGACGCCGAATCAGGTGTAGGAATGTCGATCCCAGCTGGACCCGGAGATTAAACTATCCACTTATTCCTGTCTGATAGCGGTCAACGGCTGTAGAGGCCGAAGCTTTTCCTCCGCAAGGGCACAGTGCCGAGGGCAGGGTCAGTGAATGCTACTCTCGGCTATTCGCTTGTAAGGGCCTTGTTCTGCTTGCGCAGCTTGAATGCCAGCCAGATCATCGGCAGGCCAAAAATGATGGCGTAAGCACCTATCAACCACACCAGTGCCAGGGCGCCGGCGCCGGGACGGAACAGAATCAGCAGGCCGAATATTACCGACAGCACGCCGGCAAGGATCAGCAGCCACTCGTTCTCCAGCTCCTTGCGCAGGCGGATCGCGCCGACTATTTCAAAAATTCCTCGCACCAGTGCCCAGGCCCCGATAATAAGCACCAGAGCCAGTGCAGTGATCTGCGGGTAGAGAAAAGTCACCACCCCCGCCGCCACGCTGATCAGGCCCACGACGATCAGCCACCAGAGCGGCGTCGCCTTGTGGCGGCCCATGGCTGCCGCCACCAGGCCCAGGATCCCGTCCAGTAGTGCGTAGACACCAAATAGAATAACCAGGGTCAATAGGGAGAGGCCGGGCCAGATAAAGGTAAGGATGCCGAAGATCACTGCGCAGACACCGCGCAGTAACATCAGCCACCAGTTTTCCGAAAGTACCTGTATTACCGGTTTGCCGCTGAGGGCGCTTGCTTCGTCGGACATAATCCACTCTCGCAGGATAGAACGATATGCCACTAGTGTAGTTGCCGGTGGAAAAGCTGCCACCGGATGGGGCCATGGAGGCCGCTGACCGCGGCGGCCTCCGCGAGAGTGAACCTCAGGCCCAGGGGCTGCTGCGGGGGTGTGGGGGTATTTGGCGGCCGCGGGGCGCGGCCGCACAGGATTACGCCAGAGAGGAGATAACTCCGCGCAGCTTGTCGACGATCGCGTCTATCTCGTGCGCTTCGATAATCAGCGGCGGGGACATACACAGGGCGTCGCCGATACCACGCGCCATGACGCCCGCTTCCCAGGCCGCCGCTGAAACCTTGGCTCCGTACTTGCCTTTCAGTTCCGCTGGTGCACTGAGTTCCACCGCCCCTACAAGGCCGTAGTTGCGCACGTCGATAACCTTGTCCAGGTCGGCGAGGCTGTGTAATGCGGCCTCCCAGTGACTGCCGATATCTCCCGCGGCGCGGGTCAGCAGACCTTCCCGCTCGTATATATCGAGGGTCGCCATACCTGCAGCGCAGGCGACCGGATGGGCGGAGTAGGTGTAGCCGTGGAAAATCTCAACCATACCCTCCGGGGCCGCATCCATAACGGTGTTGTAAATGTGGTCGTGCACGAACACTGCCCCCAGCGGCACCGTCGCGTTGGTGATGCCCTTGGCTGAAGTGATCATATCCGGAGTCACGTCCCACTCGATGGCGGCAAAGGGAGAGCCGGTGCGACCCCAGCCGGAAATCACCTCGTCGAATATCAGCAGCAGGTCATGCTGGTCACAGATTTCGCGAATGCGTTTCAGGTAGCCTTTGGGCGGCAGCACCACGCCGCCCGCGCCGGCGAAGGGTTCAATGATAACCGCCGCTATCTGATCGGCACCGTGGAACGCCACCAGGCGCTGCAAGTCTTCCGCCAGTTCCACCCCGTGTTCCGGCAAACCGCGGCTAAAGGCGTTGCGCTCTATATCCAGAGTGTGGCGCATATGGTTGGCCTTCACCGGCTGGCCGAACGACTGGTAATTGGGTGCTATGCCCCCTACGGAAATACCGCCGAAATTAACCCCGTGGTATCCCTTCTCGCGCCCGATAAACATGGTGCGGGTGCCCTTGCCGCGGGCGCGCTGGTATTGCAGCGCGATTTTCAGCGCACTCTCCACTGCCTCTGAGCCGGAGTTGCCAAAAAATACTCTGTTGAGGCCGTCCGGTGTGTACCCCACCAGGCGCTCGGAATACTCGAAAGCTAGGTCGTGGCCAAAGTTGAAAATGGAGCTGTAATCCAGCTTTTTCGCCTGCTGGTGAATCGCGTCGGCGATCTCCGCGCGGCAGTGGCCGGCGTTGGAGCACCAGAGACCGGCGGTAGCGTCGATAATCTGGCGGCCGGACTTTTCCATCAGGTAAATGCCCTCCGCGCGCTCGACGATGCGCGGGGCGGCCTTAAAGCTGCGGTTCGGTGTGAACGGCATCCAGAACGCATCGGTTTTCATATCGGACATGGTCGGTCTCCGCAATCCTCGTTAATACTCTAAAAATGGGTTTGTGCCGCCGCTACCATACCCGTATCAGGCGCCGTAGCAACAGTACTTGGTTTCATAAAATTCAGTCATTCCCTCGACGCCACCCTCGCGGCCGATGCCGGATTCCTTGTTGCCGCCGAAGGGGGCTGCGGCGGTGGAGAAAACGCCGGCATTGCAGGCGACCATGCCGTAGTCCAGGGCCTCCACCAAGCGGTTGGCGCGGCGGATATTCTCGCTCATGACATAGGCCGCCAGACCGTAGGGTGTATCGTTCGTACGGCGGATTACATCTTCCTCGCAGGCGAATTTCTGCACCGGCGCCACGGGACCGAATATCTCCTCCCGCGCGATGCGCATGTCATCGGTCACACCGGTGATCAGGGTGGGGGCATAGTAGTTTACCCCTGTCGACAGGAAATCGCCGCCGACTTCTATGGTCGCGCCGGCGGCGACGGTGTCCTCCACCAGCTGTGCCACCCGCTCGGTGGCGCGGCGGTGAATCAGCGGTCCCAGAGTTACGCCATCCTCACAGCCGTGCCCCACTTTAAGGGCCGTCATTGCCGTGCGCAGCCGGGCGACAAACTCGTCGTGCACCGATTCGTGCACGTAGATACGGTTGGTGGACACACAGGTCTGGCCCGCATTGCGGAATTTGGTGGCCATGCAGGCCTGCACCGCTGTATCCAGGTCCCCATCGTCACAGACAATAAAAGGGGCATTGCCACCCAGTTCCATGGATACCTTCTTCACCCCGGTAGCGCATTGGGCCATCAGAATCTTGCCCACGGCGGTGGAGCCGGTAAAGGTGAACTTGGCCACCCGTGTATCCTGAGTCAACACCCGGCCGATGCCAGCGGCGTCGGAGCCAACCACCATATTCAGGGTTCCGGCCGGCAACCCCGCCTCCTGCGCCAGCTGGCACAGGGCCAGGGCGGACAGGGGCGTCTCCGCTGCCGGCTTGACCACCAGGGTACAGCCGGCGGCCAGGGCCGGCGCCACCTTGCGGGTAATCATGGCATTGGGGAAGTTCCAGGGGGTGATGCAGCCGACAACCCCCACGGGCTGGCGGATGGTCTGCAGGCGCATATCCCGGTTGTGGGTGGGGATCGTCTGGCCATAGGCACGGCGGCACTCCTCCGCGTACCACTCTATAAAGGAGGCACCGTGCAGGATCTCGCCTCTGGCCTCCGCCAGCGGCTTGCCCTGCTCCAGGGTCAGCAGGCGTGCGAGGTCGTCGGTATTGTCCAGGATCAGCTGGTGCCAGCGCTTCAGCACCGCAGCGCGTTCGCCGGCAGTGCGTTTTTTCCACGCCGGAAAGGCGGCGTGGGCCTCCCCGACGGCGGCCTCGGCGTCTGCAGGGCCGGCATCCGCCAGCTCGGCCAGCATATTGCTGTTGGCCGGGTCGCATACCGGCAACTTCGCCGGGCTGTCGTGCCACTGACCTCCGATATAATTCTGAGTTTTCAACAAATGTTTATTGGCCAACTCCATCGTCAAGCTCCCTGTGCTGACGGCTATTACTGCGTGTACAGGAATTTTCGTGAGTGCCTGGCCAGATGCATAGTCAATTTTCTCCAATTAAAATTTGGCTTTTTCAAACTTTGCCTTAGGATGGTACCGGTTAACTGTGTAAAGGGGTGGGCAGGGCGCAGCGGGGTTGAAAGATGAGTGGTAAAAGCCCCCTGAGCGGGCGCTTCACAGATATGGACCTGCGCCTGCTGCGGGTATTCCGAGAGGTGGTGCGGGCCGGTGGTCTCGCGCCGGCGGAGGTGGCGTTGAATATCAGCCGCTCCACCATCAGCCAGCACCTGTCGGACCTGGAGGCCCGCCTTGGTATGCAGCTGTGTTTGCGCTCCCGGGGCCGCGCCGATTTCAAGCTGACCCCTGAGGGGGAGGAACTATACGGGGCTATCGACGACCTGGATGGGCACCTGGCTGCTTTCAAGAGCCGGGTCAACGCCATTCAGTCCCAACTCACTGGCAGCCTGCGGATAGTGTTGCCGGACGATGTGCTCGAGATTCCCCAGTTGGACCTGCCGTCCACTATCCGCCAGCTGCGTCAACTGGCGCCACAACTGCAACTGGACCTGCAACTGGCCGCCCCCCAGGAGCTGGAGTTGGAGATCCTCGCCGGCAGGGCAGAGGTGGGGATCAACCCCCTGCATGCGAAGCGTCCGGGGCTCGACTACCGGCCTCTGTTCAGCCATTGCTCCAGGCTCTATTGCGGCAGCCGGCACCCTCTGGCCGGTGAGAGGGGGGTGAGTGAGGAGTTGCTCACGGAGCAGGAGCTGGCCGCCCCCAGCCATGCGATTCTCTCCGGGGCGGCACACCTGTATCGCTTGTTCCCCCACAGGAGCACCGCCAACCATATGGCGGCGCGACTGGCGATGATCCTATCCGGCCGATTTATCGGTTTCCTGCCGGACTACCTGGCCCGGCGTTATCTGGAGTGCGGCGACTTGGTGGCACTGTGTCCGCAGCGTTTTCACTACCAGATCCAGAATGCCGCTACGTTCAAGCGCAGTGCCGCGCAGCACCCGGCGATCGCCCTTTTTTTGCAATCCTTACAGGTGGACCGGGAGGCTGCCGGCTGGGGCGGTTGACTCGGTTAATACTGAAAACCCGGATCGGCGACAACCCGATAGGCGCGCGCGGAGGGGTCCCAGATATAGTAGGTATCGTAGGCGACGTAATAGTGGTGACCGCCAAACGCCAGGGATATCGCCGTGCCCGGGAGACTGTGCACTATAGCTCCAATGGGTGGCTCCACCACCACATAGCCATAATTCCGTGGGCGATAAAAGATGCCGTCACTGTAAAAAAACCTGAGGCCTCCACGGCGGACAGCCACGAAGCTGCGCGGCAGCTGACTCCAGTGATAGCCATAGTGGAAATGGGCGGGCCGCCAGCGGTAATGCCCCCTGCGAAAGTGACGCTTTGCATAGTATGGCCGCGCGGGATAATGGTCACGATATCGTTTCTTGTAGTGCCTCTTGCGGTAGGGGCGGCGCTTGTGGGTGTGGCGAACAGTCTCTTCCCGGTAGTGATGCTCCTTGCCTCGCCGGTGTTTTGCCCTGTGCTTTCGATCTTTCCTGCTGCCCTGCTTCTCACTGCCGCGCGCCCTGTGTCGGTCAGCCCGCCGCTCGTCCTGGTTGTTCTGCTGGTGGCGATATTCTTTGCGGTAGGCATCCTTGAGCGCGGAACCCGTGGTGGGATGATAGCGGTCGGCGAGTACCGGTTCAGCCACTGCCAGAAGGCTGGCAGCGAGTATTGCGACGGTTGGTGTTTTCATGGTTCTCTCCGGTGCCGCCCAGCGGCCTAGCATGGCTTTGGGTACCAGTGTGCGCTGGCGGGGCTGAATCTTTCCTGAACCGGGAGTGGATGTTTTCACTTACACTCAGCTGGCAACTGCATCGGAGGTTGGATCGGAGGTGTGGATGGCGCTACGGGGATACTGAGCGATACTTTCATTTATGCGAAGATTGCGGCAAAAGTCCGGTATTCATACCTTTATCGGCGATGATTGGTGGCGATCTACCGACAGAATTGTCGTTGCCGATCCCAGCGAGTATGATGCCGCGCAGTTAAATTCCGCCTGAAATGAGTGCGATGCAAGTATTTCACCATGTGGCAAGCCTGCGCGACGCGCTGGCAGAGGCCCGCGCTGCCGGCAAGACCATCGGGTTTGTCCCCACCATGGGCAACCTGCACGATGCCCATATCGAGCTGGTCAGTCTGGCGCGCCAGCTTTGTGATCTGGTGGTGGTTTCCATCTTCGTCAACCGGCTGCAATTCGGGCTCAATGAAGACTGGGACAAGTATCCGCGAACCCTGGAGCGGGATATGGCGCGGCTGAGTGCCGCCAACTGCGATTTTCTGTTTCACCCGGAAGAGAGCGAGATTTATCCCAACGGTATGGATCAGCAGACCCGGGTGGTTTGTCCCGCTATGACAGATGTGCTTTGTGGTGCCAGTCGGCCCGGCCACTTCGAGGGGGTGACTACGGTGGTGGCCAAGCTGTTCAATATCGTACAGCCCCACAAGGCAATATTCGGCATCAAGGATTTCCAGCAGTTGGCGGTGATCCGCCGGATGGTGCAGGACCTGTGTATTCCCGTCGAGATCGTCGCCGCTCCGGTCCACCGCGAGCCCGACGGACTGGCCATGAGTTCCCGCAACAGCTATATCACCGCCGATGAGCGGCCGCGGGCAGCGATACTCAGTCAGGCCTTGAACCGGACACGGGAGCAGCTGCAGTCCGGCCGGCGCGATTTTGCCGCGCTGGAAGAAGAGGGCGTGCGGTGTATCGAGGATGCCGGCTTCCGGGTGGACTACTTTTCTGTCCGCAACAGCCACAGCCTCGCGCCGGCCGCCCACGACGACACCGAGATTACCGTCCTGGGTGCCATTTACACCAGCGCCGCGCGCCTGATCGACAATGTCTCCCTGGAGCTGTAGCGCCCGCCGGTGCAATCGCCCTGAGCCCATTGCTTGAAGTGCCGGTCCGACCATTCGCCAGCATCTGTTGATCAGTTGCCGCCGCACTGCCTGTATCGCCGTGTCCCGCACTGAGAGGCAGAGGGCCTGTTCTCTCACCCTGGGCCAACTCTATTTGCTGACTTAAACTGCGCGAACCTGGACATTTTGCGTCGCGACATAAGAAAAATTGCGCGCCATTCCATTAGGCTACGCGGAATGATTTTGGCGGGCGCGTTAAGATGGTGGAGAAAACTGGCTGACAGCGTTGTCATCTTTGTTTCGTCAATGCTATAACAGGCCCTCCACCCAGATCCAATGACCGCGCTGGCGGAGTCCCATAATGCTCACGGGAGAAACCGATGTCAGAAGTCCACACCCGCTCTGTACCTGATGATTACGCTGCCGAGGCCCATATCCGCGCCGATGATTACCACCGGATGTACCGCCAGTCGGTAGCGGACGCCGAGGCTTTCTGGGCGCAGCAGGCGAAAGATTTTCTGCAGTGGCAAAAACCCTTTACCCGGGTTGTCGAGGAAGATCTGAACCGCGGCCACTGTGCGTGGTTCCCGGACGGTGAACTCAATGTCACCGTCAACTGTATCGACCGCCATCTGCCCTCAAGGGCGGAGCAGACCGCCATCATCTGGGAGGGCGATGATCCCGCACAGAGCTGCCGCATTACCTACGCGGAGTTGCACGCGCATGTGTGTCGCTTCGCCAACCTGCTCAAGCAGCGGGGGGTAAAAAAGGGGGATCGCGTCTGTATCTACATGCCGATGATTCCCGAAGCTGCCTATGCGATGCTCGCCTGTGCCCGTATCGGGGCTGTTCACTCAGTGGTGTTCGGCGGATTCTCTCCGGAATCTCTCAAGGACCGTATTCTCGATTCCGATTGCCGCCTGGTGATTACCGCCGACGAGGGTGTGCGCGGTGGCAGGAAGGTGCCGCTCAAGGCCAATGTGGACCTGGCGCTAGCCGAATGCCCCAAGGTGCACACGGCCATAGTGGTAAAGCGCACCGGGGCCAATGTGGACTGGGACAGCAGCCGGGATATCTGGTATGCGGAATCGGTTGCCGCGCAGAGCGCTGACTGCGAGCCGGAGGTAATGGGGGCGGAGGACCCCTTGTTTATCCTCTACACCTCTGGCTCCACCGGCAAACCCAAGGGTGTTCTGCACACGACCGCCGGCTATCTGCTGATGGCCTCGATGACTTTTAAGTACACCTTTGACTACAAGGAGGGGGATGTATTCTGGTGCACCGCCGATGTGGGCTGGATCACTGGGCACAGCTATATTGTGTACGGCCCCCTGAGCGCTGGCGGTACCACTCTGATGTTTGAGGGTGTGCCCACCTATCCCGATGCGTCCCGCTGCTGGCAGGTGGTGGACAAACACCAGGTCAATATTTTTTACACTGCACCCACGGCCATCCGCGCACTCATGGGGGCCGGCGACGAATACGTGACCAACACAGACCGCAGCTCGCTCAAGTTACTTGGCACAGTAGGTGAGCCCATTAATCCAGAGGCCTGGGAGTGGTACTACTCAGTGGTGGGAGATGGGCGTTGCCCCATCGTCGACACCTGGTGGCAGACGGAGACCGGAGCGCACATGATCACACCCCTGCCCGGGGCTATGGCCCTCAAGCCGGGTTCCGCAACCCTGCCGTTCTTTGGAGTGCAGCCGGCGCTGCTAGATGAACAGGGGCGGGAGATCGAGGGTGAAGGCGAGGGCGCGCTGGTAATGAAAGCCAGTTGGCCGGGAATGATTCGCACTGTGTTCGGCAACCACCAACGCATGATCGATACCTATTTCTCTGCGTTTCCCGGCTACTACTTTACCGGCGATGGCGCGCGCCGGGATGCCGACGGCTATTACTGGATCACCGGCCGTATCGACGATGTGCTCAACGTATCCGGTCACCGCCTGGGAACCGCGGAAATCGAAAGTGCGATAGTGTTGCATGAAGACACGGCGGAGGCCGCAGTGGTGGGTTATCCACACGACATAAAGGGGCAGGGGATCTATGCCTATGTAACCCTGAAAGCGGGCCACCAACCCTCGGATGCACTGCGCCGGCAGTTGATCGACCTGTGTGTGCAGGAAATAGGTCCCATCGCCAAGCCGGACATTATCCAGTGGGCGCCCAGCCTGCCGAAAACCCGTTCCGGTAAAATCATGCGCCGTATACTGCGTAAGATTGCCTGTAACGAACTGGACAGCCTGGGTGATATCTCAACCCTGGCGGACCCGTCGGTAGTGGAGCACCTGATTGAGGAGCGCGCCAATCAATAGTGGGAGGACGCGGGGAAATATCCGGCAGAACCCAGTGCTGCCGCCCCGCAACTCTGAATTGCGCAAAACATAGCGGGCGCACAGGCAGCTTAGGTTCCCCAGTTTCGCATAAAAGCCGGGCAGGGCCCGGCATTTTGTTTTAAGCTCTCGCAGTTTTGCTTACCTTGGATCTGATTCATGGACGTTACCATTGAGGAGCAGCTTGCGGTACCCGGGGGATTGGTACAGCACGAATATCTCTGTCAGCACTATCGTTTCAATGCGGAGCAGAGGCTCAAGGCCTTCAATCTGTTTGTGGTGCTCAGCATGTTTGTCGAAGGCGGCATCTTTACCGCGGTAGAAAAAGATTTTCACCCTCTGACGTTGGCGTTGCTGGGCGGCTTTGTGCTGATACTGTCCACAGTGTTCTGGCTGGTGGATATGCGCAGTCGCCAACTGCTCAAGCTGGCGGTACCGGGATTGCGGCGACTGGAGCAGGAGCTGCCGCCGCAGTCGCGAATCTTCTGTCACGATGAAGCGAAGCGCGGTCGCCTGATCCGATACAGTTTTGCCATCCGTGCGCTGCTGGCAGCGCAGTTTGTATTCGGCCTCGGTGTGGCGATGTTCGGTGTTTGGCAGTGGATACAGGGATGAACCCGGACGGCCTCGGCCAGGGGCTTCCAACACTTCCAGGACGTGCTTTTTGCTTCCGCTGGATGGGGGAAGCCGATTTGCCCGAACTCCAGGAGATCTTTGGCGATGCGGATGTGGTGCGCTTTATGGCACTGTCCTGCCTGACCAACCGGAAGCAGACACAGCGGTTTTTGAACTCCATCCTGCAGGGGTTTGCCAGTGGCACCCTTTACCAATGGGGGCTGGAGTATCGGGGCCGGATCATCGGCTCCTGCACCCTTGCCGCGATAGACCGCAGTCACCGCCGGGCTGAAATTGGATTCGCACTGGCGCGCCGGTTTCAGGGGCGGGGGCTGATGGCGGAGGCGGTGCCGCTGGTGTTGGATTTTGCCTTCAAACAATTGGCGCTGCATCGGGTTGAAGCCGATGTGGACCCCCGCAACAAAGCGTCACTGGCACTGCTGGAGAAACTTGGCTTTCGCCGCGAGGGGTTGTTGCGGGAGCGGTTCACCGATGAAGAGGGTTTTCAGGATTCCCTGATGCTGGGATTACTGAGTCGTGAATGGTGCAACGCCAACAGACCGGCCGCGTCGGGGGGGTAATTGATATTTCCGATCCCTGGCAGGTTGTTGAAAAAGGCATCCTGCCTGTTTCAAAACACAAAAAGCGGAAAATGTGATTTTCAGTTTTCTCCCCGTCTTGTTCCAGCCTGAAGTTATTCGCCCGGCAATTCAATTTTGACTGCAACAGCTATGCCGTGGCGCCTCTGTACCCAGCCCCCAACCGGGCAGCGCCCCATTCTCCGGGATTCTTCGACCGCGTGGGTATAGCGCTGAAGACAATACTGATGAATCTGTAGCACTGGGAGCAAGGTTCTCGCTTCCATTGCTCACCGTCGGCGAATCCCAATGCCGGCAGAATTTAAACCGCCAATCAACACTGCCGGATCAACAGCTGAGGGTCCGGCTTTCTCCCGATCGGCTCACCGCGTCTGCACTCTGCCCAACAGAATAGCCGTGCTCTATCAAAACTATAACCATGAACAATTTCCTTAATCAGTCTGCATAAGATTTACTGGGCTCGGACATTTAGTCGGATAGAACACCAGAGGCGGTAACTTCGATGAAAAAAACTCTTATATTTTTTTTTGCTATTGGCCTGATAGGCAGTGTCAATGCGCAAACCCTGACCCGCGACAACGGGGCACCGGTGGGGGACAATCAGAACTCCCAGACTGCGGGAGCTAATGGGCCCACCCTGTTGCAGGATGTGCAGCTTATCCAAAAACTGCAGCGTTTCGCCCGCGAACGTATTCCAGAGCGGGTGGTGCACGCGCGTGGTACCGGTGTTCACGGCGAATTCGTGGCGACCAGGAATATACGCGATCTCACCAGTGCAGAGGTATTCAAGCGCGGTGAAAAGACCCCGGTTTTCGTGCGCTTCTCCACCGTGATTCATTCTAAGGGTTCACCGGAAACCCTGCGCGATCCGCGCGGTTTTGCCACCAAGTTTTACACTCGCGAAGGCAACTGGGACCTGGTGGGAAACAATCTACCGGTCTTCTTTATTCGCGATGCGATCAAATTTCCCGACATGGTTCACTCCCTGAAGCCGTCGCCGGTCACCAATCAGCAGGACCCAAACCGCTTCTTTGACTTTTTCAGTCATGTGCCGGAATCCACCCATATGCTCACCTGGGTTTATTCGGACTTTGGCACCCCCGCCAACTTGCGCCAGATGGACGGTTTCGGCGTGCACGCTTACAAGCTGATCAATCGCAAGGGCGAGACACACTATGTGAAGTTTCACTGGAAAAGCCGTCAGGGCATCAACAACCTGACCGCAGCAGAGGCGACGGACATTCAGGGGCGGGATTTCAGCCATGCCACACGGGACATGTACGATGCGGTTGCGCGGGGCGATTACCCCCAGTGGGACCTGTTTATCAAGGTGCTGAAGCCGTCGCAACTGGATGACTTTGATTACAATCCGCTGGACGCGACCAAAATGTGGCTCGATGTGGAAGAAATGAAAGTCGGCACCATGACCTTGAACCGAACGCCGGACAATTTCTTCCAGGAAACCGAGCAGTCGGCCTTTGCCCCGGCCAATCTAGTGCCTGGTATCGAACCTTCGGAAGATCGCCTGCTGCAGGGTCGTATATTTTCCTATGCCGATACCCAGATGTACCGCTTGGGGCCGAATCATCAGCAGTTGCCGATCAATCGCCCGCGGGTAGCGGTGGCCAACTGGAATCAGGATGGTGCGGGTAACCACGGGCATCAGAAATCCGATGTCAACTACCAGCCGAGCCGTCTGGAGCCGCGCCTGGAGGATCGTCGCGGACTTTACACGCGCACGGCGCTGTCGGGCAGCACTCAACAGCAGGCAATTGCCAAGCAGCAGCCCTTTGCCCAGGCCGGTGTGCTCTACCGCAGCTTCGACAGCCAGCAGCAACAGCACCTGATCGAAAACCTGGCCGGTGATCTGAGCAGGGTACGCGACAGCGATACCAAGCACATTATGCTCAGTTTCTTTTATCGCGCGGACAAGGGTTTCGGTGAGCGCCTGACCAAGGCAGTCGGCGCCGATCTGAAAAAAGTTGAACGGCTCAGCAATACCTGATGCCGAGGCCGGGCGGCGGGCCCGCCCGGCTGTTTAAGGAGATGTAGCGATGAGAAGCCTATTAGTCACACTGCTGTTGCTGGCCCTGAGCAGCCATGCCGCTGAGGGGGAGTCAGAGCCTCGGTTTGAGGACCTGCTGCCCTATTATTTCGCCGCGGCGCGCAGCGACAATACCGAGGTATTGCGCGAGTTCGTTCAGGCGGGCTTTCCCTTGGATGCCAGGAACCCCAAGGGCTACACGGCACTGATGATCGCCACCTACCACGGCAATAGCGAGGCGGCGAACTATCTGCTGGCCCAGGGCGCCGACGCCTGCGCCGAGGACAACCGGGGCAATACCGCTCTGATGGCGGCGATCTTTCGCGGTGAGTTCGCTCTGGCCCGCACCTTGATTCAGCGGGATTGCGACCTGCAGCACCGCAACAAGGCCGGCAACTCCGCTGCCGGTTTCGCCCAGGTTTTCGGCCGCGACAAAATCGCCCGCTTGTTAGGGCCTGTTGACACTAACTGAGATAGCCCTGCTACCGAAATATGGATGTTCCGGCAAAATCGACGACGCCTAAGTCGTTGATTTTGGGCGAAAAGTGAAAATCACATTTTTCGCTTTTCGTGTTTTGAAACAGGCAGGATACCTTTTTCAACAACCTGCTAGAGAGCCAGAAGGCGCAGCCGGCGGGGTGAGCACCCGGCAGTTTCGGGTTCTGTTTGTTCCCGCGGGGGGAAAGGCGTAGCATAGCGAGCCGCAACCCCGTCGGTAGCCGCAATGTCCCAAAGTCATCACCCCTATGAAACGCTGACACCAGATGTAGTGATCGACAGTGTGGAGTCCCTGGGACTGCTGTCAGACGCGCGAATATTTCCCCTTAACAGCTATGAAAACCGCGTCTACCAGGTGGGCATCGAGGGGGGCGAGCCGCTGATCGCCAAATTCTATCGTCCCGGCCGCTGGACGGATGCGCAAATACTGGAAGAGCACGAATTCTCCCTGGAGCTGGCGGCAGCCGAGATCCCCGTGGTGGCCCCGCTGCAGTTTGAGGGGCGGACACTGATGGAATTCAACGGCTTCCGTTTTGCCCTTTTCCCGCGCCGCGGCGGACGCCAGCTGGAACTGGACAATCTGGAGCACCTGGAGCAGGTGGGCACCATGCTCGGTCGCCTTCACGCCGTCGGTGCGGCACGCTCCTTCAGCTGTCGCCCGGGACTCACCCTGCAGCACTTTGCCGTGGACAGCCGCGCGTTTATTCTCCAGGGGGATTTCCTGCCGCGGGAGAACCGCGATGCTTACGCCTCCATCAGCGCGGATATTATCGATACCATCAGGCCCTTGTTTGAGCGCGAGTGGCAAAATCTGCGATTGCACGGTGACTGCCACAGTGGCAATTTTCTATGGCGTGACGGCACTCCCTGGTTTGTGGATATGGACGACTGTCTCAGCGGCCCGGCGATCCAGGATATCTGGATGCTGATTTCCGGCAGCCGCGCAGAGCAGACCGCCTGTCTGGATACCGTGGTGGAGGGCTATGAAACCTTTACCGAATTCAATCCGCAGCAATTACAACTGATTGAACCCCTGCGCTGCCTGCGGCAGATACACCACGCCGCCTGGTTGGCGCGCCGCTGGCAGGATCCGGCGTTTCCGCTGGCATTTCCCTGGTTCAACTCGCCGCGCTATTGGGCGGAACACATTCTGGCTCTGCGCGAGCAACAGGCGGCACTGCAGGAGCCGCCCCTGGTGCTGGGCGCAGTTTGATATGGAGGGGTATTGATGCAGGCGCACACACCGGCTGCTGCGGACGAGGCCCTGTGGCAGAGAATTCGCGCGGAAGTGACCCTTCAGGTGGAGCGGGAGCCGATCCTGGCGAGCTTTCTCCACGCCACCATTCTCAATCACTCGACGCTGGAAGCGGCGCTGAGCTTTCACCTGGCCAACAAACTGGACAGCCCGGTAGCGCCGGCGCTGTTGATTCGCGAAGTGATCGACGGGGCACTGGCGGGGGATCCCGCCATTGGCGCCGCGGCCCGCACCGATCTCTCAGCCGTTTACCAGCGGGATTCCGCCTGTAAATCCCTGTACGAGCCATTTCTCTATTTTAAGGGATACCACGCTCTGCAGGCCTGGCGGGTGGCCCACTGGTTGTGGCGGGAGGGTCGCCGCTCGCTGGCGCTGTTCCTGCAACACCGGATTTCGATGGTGTTCAGTGTCGACATTCACCCGGCGGCACAGTTGGGCAGGGGCATACTGCTGGATCATGCCACCGGTATCGTGATAGGTGAGACTGCGGTGGTGGAGGACAATGTGTCGATCATGCAGTCGGTCACCCTCGGTGGCACTGGCAAGGAGAGCGGTGACCGTCATCCCAAGGTGCGCTGCGGTGTGTTGATCGGGGCCGGCAGCAAGGTGCTCGGCAACATTGAAATCGGCAGTTGTGCCCAGATCGCCTCCGGCAGCGTTGTGCTCAAGTCGGTGCCGGCCAGGAAACTGGTGGCGGGAGTGCCCGCACGGGAAATAGGCCGGGCGACCTGTGCCGAGCCGGCGCTGTCCATGGATCACTGCGCCCTGACCCAGGTGGATCGGCAGCTGCCGTGATAGCCACCCCCGGGTGTCGCGCTCTCCCACAGCCGCTATTCTTATGGGTATGAAGTACAGTCTCAGTGCCAAGAATCTGGTCTGCCGCAATCTGGAAACCCATGCCAGCTATTGTGCGGGTCTGCTCAACCCGGATCACACCAGAGAGATTACCGGGATACTGCGCGTTGACAGTGGATTGCTCTCCTACAGCTTGAACCGCACAGTCACCAACACGGTGATGCCAGCGCGGATTTTGCGGCGCTTCGTGGTGGATTACTTTGCCGAACGCCACAGCCCCTTCACCCTCTGGCACTGCGCGAACAAACCGCTGGATGATGCCGAGATGGAGGAGCTGGGGTTTACGCGCCGGGAGCCGATGGTGGCCATGGTGGCGGAGGTACAGCGGCTGGCGATGGAAGAGAGCCTGACGGAGGACCTTCGGGGAGGGCTGGAGATAGCGCCGGTGACCGCCGATAACCTGATGGAGTACGGCGATTTGCAGGCGGCGCAGTTTGCCGGTGAGCGGGAGGGCCCGCAGCTAAAGAAGTTTTACCATCACCTGCACGGTCTGCCGGAGTCCAAGCGCAGCCGCCTCAAGTTGTTTCTCGCCCGCCTCGGGGGTGAGCCGGTAGCCGGCGGCTGCCTGTTTGCCTCGGCGGACGCGCTCGGCTTTTACGACCTGCTGACTCTGGAGGCCTACCGCGGGCGGGGAATTGGTAAGGCGCTCTTCTGCCATCTGTTGGAGCAGGCATCCCACAGCCATCAAAAGCACGCGGTGGCACTCACCGCGCCGGATAAACAGGAGCTGCTGCTGGAAGCCGGTTTTTTCGCCGTGGGGGAAGTTGCCCAGTATCGCTTCGAGCCCTGACCGCCTGCTAGGGGCCCCATCTCGATTGAGGTGCGCCGGCTTCAGGCCCGCTCTATGGGGAAGGCGATGACCTCCTCGATGGAATCATAACCCCCCGCCAGCATCAGCAGCCGGTCGACCCCCAATGCCACTCCGGCACACTCCGGCATACCGGCCCGGAGCGCCTGCACCAGGCGCTCCTCGAAGGGGTAAAGTGGCAACTGGTGAGCCCTGCGGTACTTGTGGTCTGCCCGCAAGCGGCGCTGCTGTTCCTCCGCATCGGTCAGCTCCCAATAGCCGTTGGCCAGCTCCATCCCGCCCGCATAGGCCTCAAAACGGCGTGCAACCAAGGTGCCGCGGTCGTCTTCGGACAGCCGGGCCAGGGCCGCCTGGCTGGCGGGGAAGTCGTACACCAGCGTGATACCCTCACCCATGGCGGGCTCCAGCCGGTGACTGAGCAGCAGATCGAGACACTCGTCGCGGCTGGCTGGCTCATAGTCCGCATCCACTTCCCGCTGCACACAGTGGCGCAGTTCGGCGGTGCTGGCGCTGTGGGGATCCAGGCCCAGTTCCCGCGCGAACAGATCCCTATAGCTCAGCGGGTGGACATCGGTCATGTGTAGTAAATTGCAGAGTAGCTCCCCCACTTCCGCCATCAGGCGGCGGTCATCCCAGCCGCAGCGATACCACTCGAGCATGGTGAATTCGGGATTGTGGCGTCCGCCGGACTCCCCCTCGCGGAACGCCTTGCCCAGGTAGTAGCAATCGCCGACGCCGGCGGCCAGCAGTCGTTTCATGCCGAACTCCGGGCTGGTGGCGAGAAAGGCGGGCGCGCCGTTGCACTGGGCGGTGATCGACGCGATATGGGGGTCGCTGGTAGCGCGGCGCGACAACAGCGGCACGTCCACCTCCAAAAGGGACCGGTCGCTGAAGAAGCGGCGGATGCCCGCCAATAGTGCCCCGCGCTTGCGCAGGCTTTCCGGTCCGGCGGTGGGTTGCCACATAGTGTATCCGGCGTTGATCTCAGCGGGCTGGCTGGCCGCGGTTGCCGCCCTTGGCAAGCGGCGGTGCGGCAGGCTTTAGTCTTCCTTGGCGCGACCCAAATACTCCCCGGTCCGGGTATCCACTTTGATGGTCTCGCCGATTTCCAGAAACAGTGGCACCTTGACCACGGCGCCGGTGGACAGGGTGGCGGGCTTGGTGCCGCCCTGGGCGGTGTCGCCGCGCACGCCGGGGTCCGTATCGCTGATTTCCAGGATTACATGATTGGGTGGGGTCACTGCCAGTGGTGCCCCGTTGTAGAGGGTAACCGTGCAGACATCCTGCTCCTTGAGCCACTTGGCGGAGTCGCCCACTACGTCGGCGCTGGCCTGGTGCTGTTCAAAGGTCTCCGGCTCCATGAAGTGGTAGAAGTCGCCATCGTTGTACAGATACTCCATATCGCGATCCATCACGTCCGCGGCCTCCAGACTCTCGCCGGAGCGAAAGGTGCGTTCCCACACGCGGCCGGTCTTCAGATTGCGCAGCTTGACGCGGTTGAATGCCTGGCCCTTGCCGGGTTTGACGAATTCATTTTCGACGATGGAGCATGGGTCTCCGTCCAGCATTACCTTGAGACCGCCCCTGAATTCGTTGGTGGAGTAACTTGCCATGGAATCCTCTAATTCAAACAAAATGCGGGGCCGAAACTGTCGGCGGCCCTTTCAATTTTTGCCTAGCTGGTTAAAAATCGCGCGTTTCGCGCAACGGAAATAGTCCTTAATGATACCGCACGCTCCAGCTTCCGGCGAAATAGTCGCCCGCGAATCGTCTGCCGCAGCCGATATACCCCGCTGGCAGGACCAGCTGGCCGACCTTGTCACCGACCCGGCTGAGCTGATCCGGTTGCTGCAGCTGAACCCAGCCAGCCTGCCTGATGCCCTGCGGGCCAGCGGCGATTTCCAATTGCGGATTCCGCGCCCTTTGCTGAAGCGGATAAAGCCCGGAGACCCCCGCGATCCGCTGTTGTTGCAGGTGCTGCCCGGCGCGGCGGAGCTGGAGCAGACCCCCGGCTTCAGTGCCGACCCCCTGGCGGAAATGGACGCTAACCCGATTCCCGGCCTGGTGCACAAGTACCACGGCCGCCTGCTGCTGATTGCCGCGGGGCAGTGTGCAGTCAACTGCCGCTACTGTTTTCGGCGCCGCTTCCCCTACGCCCAGAATCATCCAGACCGCACCCAGTGGCGGGCGGCATTGGACTATATCCGCGCCCGGCCTGAGTTGCGTGAAGTCATCCTGAGCGGTGGCGACCCACTGGTGCTCGGCGACCGACAGCTCCGCTGGCTGGCTGACGAACTGGCCGCTATTCCCCAGTTGAGCACCCTGCGGGTGCACACGCGCCTGCCGGTGGTCATACCCAGTCGGGTCACCGGCGGACTCCTGGAGTGGTTTGCGGGTACACGGCTGAAGCCGGTGCTGGTCCTGCACTGCAACCATCCCAACGAGATCGACAGCGAGGTTCGGGCCGCCCTGGAGAAGCTGCGCAGGGGCGATGTGACCCTTCTGAACCAGGCCGTGTTGCTCAGGGGTGTCAATGACTCAGCGGAAGTACTGGCCAGACTCAGCGAAACGCTGTTTGATGCCGGCGTTCTACCCTACTACCTTCATCAACTGGATCGCGTAGAGGGCGCTGCCCACTTCGAGGTTCCGGACCGCCGGGCGGTGGAGTTACTGGAGCAGTTGCGCGGGTGCCTTCCTGGCTATCTGGTGCCAAGGCTGGTGCGGGAGATTCCCGCAAAAGCGTCCAAGACCCCTCTGTGATTGGCCATGCAGGGGTTACCAATCTGGCAACTTATTTTGGGTCGCCGGGTTAATAATCTCACCGGGAGGGCAGACTTCCCCGTGCACAATGCGGGTGGTTACACCTAAAGCCTAAAGAGGATTGGCGCAAAAATCACCTTAATGAATACCGGTCACTAAACTTAACGCTCAACCATCCCTTGCCCCGCCGGCAGTCCATCGGTTTACTCCCCAGAGAGTATTGTTTCTGGGGCTTGTGCGCCGGTGAAAACCTTTGCTGCTCCCCCAATCCTGTTTACTTCTCCTCGCCCGCTTGTGACATCCGTCTCCTACCGGCAGCGACCGGGCTCTTGTAAGTGACCGAGGCGGCGACCTAAACTTAGGGTTTTTCCGGCCGGTACCTTCGGTGGCGGCCCCGCCGCTGTGGCAGTGGGCAGCGAGAGCAAAAATAATGAGCAGCAGCGATACTATCCGACTCCTCCTGATTCACGATACACCGTCCGAGGCCCAGCGGCTGGTAAGCATGCTGAACAACGCCGGCCGGCCCAACCGCGCCCAGCGTGTGGCCAGCGAACCGGCCCTGGTGAAATTGTTGCAGGACAAAAGCTGGGATCTGCTGATCGCTGCTGAACACAGTCAGGAGCTTCCTGCCGCGGTGGCACTGCGCACCATCAATAAACTGCAAAAGGACATTCCCGTGGTGCTGCTGACCGAGCGCAACGGTGCCCAGCCGGTGGTCGAGGGGTTAAAACTGGGCGCCCGTGAAGTGGTTACCGTGGATGAAGATCAACACCTGTTGCTGGTCATTCAGCGCGAGATGGGAGCGCTCGATAACCGCCGCCAGGCTCGCCTGCACGACCGCCGCTACCATGCGACACTGCAGCGCGCCAAGGAGCTGCTCGACAGCTCCAAAGACGGCATTGCCTATGTCTCGGACGGTCTTATCGTTTACGCCAACGAATCCTTTGCCGAGCGATTTGGTTATGACTCCAACGACGAGATCGAGTATCAGCCGCTGATCGATATGCTCCCCAGCGGCGAGCAGGAAGGGGCGCGCGAATTTCTCCGGCAGTGTGCGATGGACCACAATGAAGTGGAAGTGCGGGAGTGGCAATTCAGCGCGAAAACCGCATCCGGCAAACCACTGCCTGTTCGCGCCCAGGTGCTCGCCACCGTCTACGAGGATGAACCCTGTATACAAATACGCATCGCCGCCAAAGGCGCTGACACAGGGCAGCTGGAGGCACAGCTCAGTGATATCAAAAACCGCGACCCCCTGACCAGCCTCTACAACCGCCAGTATTTCCTGCACATGCTGGACTCGGCAATTAAATCCAATGCCGGGTCGCGCCGCACCGGCGGTCTCATGTACATCGAGGTGGACCGCTTTGAGGAGGCAGTGCAAAAAGCCGTCGGTGTGGCGGGGGCCGATGCGGTGCTGAAAAAAATGGCGGAGATTCTGCAATCCACCCTGCGCCGGGGTGACCAATTGGCGCGCTACGGCGAGCAGAGTTTCAGTCTCATGCTGGCAGAGACCACACCGGACAACGCCGAGCAGCGCGCGGTGGAATTGCTGGGCAAAATAGCCGATACCATCTTCGACGCGGCCGGCAAAACAGTGCGCGCAACTGTCTCTGTGGGTATTTCACTCCTGAGCGAGGCATCCGCCGGCGTGGAAAAAGTGCTCGAGCAGGCATTACAGGCCCATCACCAGGCGCTGAAAAAGCACACCGAGGGCAATGGCTGTGCCCTGTACGAGCCGGACATCGAGCAGGCCGGGGATGCGGACACCTATCACCGGGCCCGCGTGATTCAGGCGTTGGAATCCGGCAGCATGAAATTGCTGTATCAGCCGGTACTCAGCCTGCAGGGCAGCGGTGAACAGCTTTACGAAGTGCTGGTGCGACTGATTGACGCCAACAGCGAAGAACTGTCGCCGGTGGCCTTCCTGCAGACCCTGGGCGACGCCGGCCTCTCCAGCAAGCTGGACCGCTGGGTGATTCTCGCCGCTATCAAGGCCGCCGCCGCCCAGCGTGCGGCCGGCCGGGAGGTTTCCCTGCTGTTGCATATCAGCGTCGCCTCGCTGGTGGACACCGGGCTGCCACCCTGGCTGGGGGTGGCTTTCAGGGCTGCCAAGGTGCCGCCCAAACTGGTGTCGTTCCAGCTGCGCCAGGAGGATATCGACAGCCACCTGCACGCTGCGCGGGATTTTACCAAGCAGGTACAGGGACTGGGTTGCCGCGTAGCGGTTTGCCATTTTGGCACCGGGCTCAATCCTTTCAAGATGCTTGAGCATGTGCGGGTGGATATCGCCAAGGTGGATCCGTCTTTCGTCCGTGAAGTGCAGGACGAAGGGGAGAGCAGTGATACTCTGGCCGGGTTGGTCAAGCAGCTGGCCGCTGCCAATACCAAGGTCATAGTGCCGCACGTGGAGCAGGCCAATATGCTGCCGACCCTGTGGCAGACCGGCACCGACTATATTCAGGGTTATTACGTCCAGGCCCCCGCCGAAAAAATGGACTTCGATTTCAGTCTCGACTGATTCCCACTAGCGGCCCTGCGGCGCGGGGCGGCGGCCCGGTGGACTGGATAGCTTTCCCCCGGTGCGCCGCTTTGGGTATGCTGTAGCGCCTGTCAACAAGCACACTTTTCTGGAGCCAGCTCATGTCGCCCCGAATTCTATATACCACCCTGTTGATTGGCGCCCTCGCTTTTGCGGGTGGCTGTACAAAATCCGAGCCCGAATCCAGTTCTGCCCAAGTCGCGGATGCGGTGCAGAGCAAATCACCCGGCGACAAACAGCAGGCGCAGGCCGCGCCCGAACCCGGCGTGGACTATCACTCCTTCGCCAATACCGACGACTTTCTGGTGAAACATGTGGATCTCGACCTGGAGGTTCATTTTGATCGCAAAGTGATCGAGGGGGAGGCGAAGCTGCAGCTCGAGCGCCTGACTGACCAGAAGAACCCCTTGGTCCTGGATACCCGCGACCTCCATATAGAGTCGGTGCGGGCCGGGCATGGCAGCCAACTGCAGCCAGTCAAATTCACCCTGGGTAAAACCGACCCTCACCTGGGCACGCCGCTGTCGATCGAATTGCCACAAAACGCCACTACAGTGGCGATTCGCTACAGCACCTCCCCCGATGCCTCCGGAGTACAGTGGCTGGAGCCGCAGCAAACGGCCGGTGGCGACTTCCCCTTCCTGTTCACCCAGGCGCAGGCGATCCACGCGCGCAGCTTCATACCCTTGCAGGACTCCCCCAAAGTGCGCATGACCTACAACGCCACCATTCGCACACCGCCGGAACTGCGCGCCGTAATGAGCGCCAACAATGACCCGCAGGCGGCGAAAGACGGTGTCTATGAATTTTCCATGCCGCAGCCGATTCCCTCCTACCTTATCGCGCTGGCGGTGGGTGATCTCGACTTCAAGCCCATGGGCGAGCGCACTGGCGTCTACGCCGAGCCGGAATTGCTCGATGCCGCAGCGGCGGAATTCGAGGATACAGAATCCATGCTGGAGGCCACTGAAAAAGTCTACGGTCCCTACCGCTGGGACCGCTACGATCTCCTGATCCTGCCGCCCAGCTTTCCCTTCGGTGGAATGGAAAACCCCCGCCTGAGCTTTATCACGCCCACCGTCATCGCCGGCGACAAAAGCCTGGTGGCGCTGATTGCCCACGAACTCGCCCACTCCTGGTCCGGCAATCTGGTGACCAACGCCAGCTGGCGCGATCTGTGGCTGAATGAGGGTTTTACCACTTACCTCACCAACCGCATCATGCAGAACATTTACGGCGACGAGCGCTACCGGATGGAAATGGCACTGGGTTACGACGACCTGGAAGCCGACCTTGCCGACCGTGAGGACCGCGATGAGATCATGGCCATCGACCTCCGTGGCCGCGACCCCGACGATGTATTTTCCAATATTCCCTATGAGAAGGGCTCCCTGTTTCTCTACGAACTGGAGCAAAAGATAGGCCGTGAAGCCTTCGATCAGTTTTTGCTGGATTACTTCAATCACTTCTCATTCGAAAGCATTACCACGGAAGATTTTCTCGCCTATCTGCAGCAGACACTATTGCAGCAGTACCCGCAACAGCTGGACGAAGCGCGCATTCGCCAGTGGATTTACGAGCCGGGGATTCCTGAGGGCGCTCCGCACCCCCGGTCCGATGCATTTACCAAACTCGACCCCCTTCGGGATCAGTGGCTCGGTGGTGAAATCGCCGCTGCCGATATAGACACCGGCGACTGGACCTTCCATCAGTGGAAGTACTTTCTCGATGGTATGCCGGAAAAACTGAGCGAGTCCCAGCTCCGGGAGCTGGATAGCGCTTTCGGTCTGACCGATTCGAAAAATAACGAGATCGCCTTTAGCTGGTTGATGATCGCAGTGCGCAATGACTATCAGCCAGCGTTTGCACGCCTGGAAGACTTCCTCACCAGCATCGGCCGCAATAAATTCCTGCGCCCCCTCTACCGCAACCTGGTGGACAGTGGCAAGCAGGAAATGGCGGTAAGGATTTTTGAAGAGGCCAAGGCCGGCTATCACCCACTCACGGTCAAGGTAAACAGCCGTGTGATCTATGGGCCGGATGCCAGCTGAGAGTTTTTAGCTCCGCTCATACAGAGTACAGTGCGCCGGGGCTTTTGTCCCGGCGTTCATCGACCCCATAGGATTGGCTCGGTAGCAAGGCTGTCGGGCCAGCCGCAAATGTTTGTAGCGTAGATATTCAGTCGCAGTTACGTCGCCTGCCGAATCCCTTTACCCCTGTGACTCCCGTATCAGGGCCATTAACTCGGCACCGACAGCCAGGTCCTGCTCATAACCCATTTTTTGTTTGCGCAAATACCCCTGCCGGTCAATCAGTATCAGTGTTGGAGTGCCTCCCATACCATAGGCACGCATGGTCTTTGGAATGGGATCCCCTACGATGCCTGATGGCATATCGATAGCCACGGGAAATTCAATCCGGAATTCCTGTACAAAAGCTTTTAGAGAAACTTCTGTCATGGTCGCATGATGTTCAAATACCGAATGCAAACCGATAATGGCCACATCGTTTTGATCAAACAAGGCGTAAACACGGCCGGCCTGGGGTATAGAGTGCTGCACACAGCCTGGGCACAACATTTGAAACACAAAAAGAGCGACGACCTTTCCGCGGAAATCGTCCAGGGATAGTGCAGTATCCGTATTCAACCAGGTTTGCACGCAGAGTTCAGGGGCCTTTGTCAATTCCGCCACAATTATTTTACTCCTAACAGCCTCCGCCCGGAATCGCGGGCAGAGGGTTTGGACTTTGCCATTACTGCACTTTTCCGGGCAGGGAGAGGTCACCCAAAGCCACGCCAAAAACGTCCACGACACACAGCAAGGGCGCGTGAGCGCCTTCGTTGACGCGTAAACCGAAGGTTACTCCATCAAAAGCGAATACTGCCAACTGGCATAGGCTGTACAAAGCGCGGCACAAAGGGATTATAGAGCTTTCTGTGCCGGTGTGGTTTGACTGGCGCAATTATGAGCAAACAGGAAGCAAAACAGCTCTGCCGCGAACAGCAATTTGACACCCGAGAAGAATAGCTTATAGCCTTTGCACAGTTGGCTCCTCTAATAAGGAACAGCATCGCCGCAGCTATGCGGCGTTCAGGATTATAGACATTGGCAACTCACCACCATCTACTTTCTGCACCTGGCTCGTTGGTAAATTTTATTCCAGTAGATCACAAACTTGCCAGCTTAATATGGCACAAGGACGAACCGCCGACGGCCTATTCGGGTACTGCCAATAACGTCGGTCAGCTGCTAGTAGGCTGGCCTTCAAAATGAAATAGGCGCCACAGCTCAATACCGCTGCGAGCCCTTTCGTTGTTTACCTATCGCGAAAGCCTCTTATCTTTGCAAACCCGCGCATTTTATCGATCACAGGCGGGCGCTGATCGCAAACCTATAGTGTTTACTTCGAAAAAGTATACCGTCTTCCGCGTATGGCAATACGGAGAGATTATGAACAAAAAACAGTTGTTTGCGGCCGGGGCTATCTTTCTATCGTCTGCCGCTTCAGCCACAGAGCTTTGCCTGTTGGCAAATAATGGCTTCTTGATTAAAGGAGAAAATAAGTCAGTAGTCTTGGATGCAATGGTTAAAAAATCCATGTATGGCTATCCGGCATTAAGCAATGAAGTTTACGATTTACTTATAGAGGGGAGTGCACCTTTTGATGATATCGATGTCGCCTTAACTACCCATAATCACCTGGATCACTTCCAGGCAGATGCTTTGCTGGAGCATGCTCAACGGAACAAAACGGTTTATGTATTGCCACCCCAGGCCAAGGCTGATATAGATGCAGCCGCGGCAGACCATGGTCTGGCAGACCGCTTGGTAACGGAGGTCCCCACTCACAATGGCAAAGCTGTTAAGCGCCGGATCAATGGGGTTGATATAACCATCTACAGTGTTAACCATGGTGGCAGAGAGGCCGAAGGGGTAGAGCAGGCCGAAAAGAACCATTCCGTTTATAAAGTGGAGATAGATGGTGCCAGCTTTACCCATCTTGGTGATGCAAAGACAACGGTTGGGCTCCTTTCACTGGCAGGTATTGCAAAGACCAAGACCAATTATTTGCTGGTCCCCTATTTTTCCGCAAAGAATCCTGAATTTGTCCATGCCTTAAAACAGGCATGGGACTTTGATAACCTGGTTCTGATGCATATAGCTCAAGTTGATTGGGAAGATCCAAAGCAGGTTGCCGAACTAGATAAAACCATTTTATCTCTGAAAGAAATTTTTCCGAAAGCCTGGATACCGGTAAAAGAAATGGAGTGTAGAACGATTTAGTCAGCGCAAAAACCGGCCATAATTTATTAAAGCGTAGTCAAAAGCGTGAGTAATAAATGCCCATTTTATGTTCTGGTTTGAGCCAATAAAATAAGGAGCGGGATATACTAGATGAAGAATATTCTGTATTTCTGAGAACCACATGACTAAGTTTTTATCGACACCTTCAAGGTATAATTTAAGCAGTTAAGACGTCATCTGTGTAATTTTAGCGACTAAATATTTATCCATAGGTATGGCTAAGGTCTTTTTAAGTAAATGAAACGCGATAGCATGTATTTTAATTTAAGCTGAAATATTGAGGTACTTGGATTCAACTCGCAAGAGCAAAAGTGGGTTGAATTCTAGTTAACTTAAAGAAGAGGATTTAAAGTCATAATGAGAAAAATAACTGTAGTATCAATTATGCTTCTATTTTATATTATCGCCTGCCCTGTATATGGAGAAGATGCTAAAAAAATTTTAATTGTTGCATCAAATGTTAAAGATATGGGAGACCCGGAAAAGCATGATGCGAGAAATAATCTTTGGGAATATGCTCCGCCGTACCATATCTTTATATCCCACGGGTATGATGTGGATTTTGTATCATCCGCAGGGGGTGCAGTGCCATTTATGATGGACCCGTTGGGGATCAGCAGTTACACCATAAAGTACGAAGGGTTCCTGGAGAAAGCAAACTCTTCTTTGTCTCCGGATTTAGTTGATCCGGGGGAATATAGGGCGGTATATATTGGCGGAGGCTATGGCACCTTGTTTGATGCGGCGTCGAATAGGGAACTACTTGATCTTATCGCAAAAATATACAAAGCAGGTGGTGTAATAGGAAGTTGTGGGCATGGGGCCGGTGTGTTTGCCAGGGTAAAGCTTGATAGGGATAAATTTCTGGTGCAGGGGAAGCGTATTGCTGGATTCCCGGATTCGACAGAAAAGAAAAAATCTTGGGCCAAGCAGGGAACTTTATTACCATTTCTTGTGGAAACTCAGCTACGAGAAAGTGGCGCCATTGTAATCAATAAGAGTAATATTCCTGATAAGCACGATGTTGTTTCTGATCAGCGCATTGTCTCAACAATGTTTTTACCTTCGGCGGCATTAGTAGCAAAAGAAATGACTAAGCTACTTGAGCAGGACAATAACGGTAGTGAGGCACAGGCAAGCCCTTAGATCCGATGTCTTACGTATGCAAAAAGAGCTGCACTGGAGAGGATGCAGCCTGATGTTCTTCGATTCACAGATCCAGTATGGGAGTGTTAATTTCAAAGCTACGAACGGCCGCAATCCGGATATTTCTTTGATTAACCATCAGGCTGATGACATCCAGCTTGAACTCTTTTCAATATTTTCTGGAAATTATGGAACTCCAATTAAGGTCAGTATCGCTTAACTGGGTTGTGGAGATCCACTAGACAATCTCACATTGCCACTTAGGAAAGCCCCGCCCTGTGATTGGTTCCAAATACTTATACGCTGAACTTCCTGCCGACTTTGAAGTTTTCGCCTTTATAGCAAGCCTCAATGTTTTTCATCATACGAGCACAAAAACTTCTGTACGCAGCTTCTGTCAAGGTATCTTTGAGCCACTTCCACCTGTCTAAGAAAAACAAGGCCATAATGGGAGGAACAGGGAAACTCTGACAAGCTAGGAAAGCAACTTTGACATAATTACTTGGTGTACGTTGAAACAGAAGGTAACCGTCATCACACGAGGCAGAGCCATTCGGACTATGCACTGTTTTCATCCATACCCTGTGCTCATCCTGACTATACTCGACCTTCTCGAGCTTATACACATCAAGATTGCCCTTACCAAGAAATGCAGCGTAATTAGGCTGCGGTAAAGCAACTATACGAGCGCCCTGATATGTAGCGCGACCAAGTTCATCTTGCTGTACGACCTGTGTAACGAGCGCTATAGAGTCACGATAAAAGTCGCCTGCATGAGCAACATCCACTTTATCTACAAAATCATCAAAGGGAACGCGGAAAAGTTGTTCGCCATAAAAATAGGTTGTGTCCCTAAAATGTACCCAATGCATACCGTCTCTGCTGCCAGGCGCGCTCAAAACCTCAGTTTCAATTTGGCGCAAAACCCCAATTATCTCAGTATAATCATCAAGTGAATATTTCGATAAATCAATATCAAATGAATATTTTCTTCGCTTGACAGTATTCTTTGCAAAAAAGACTTGCGGCGCTTTCGCTATATTAGCTAACACTTGAGTTAACATTTTTACCTCTATTACGCCAATCTAGGCGGAGGGTGAGTGGTTTTCATTTACGCTCAGCTGCTGAGGCAGTGACGTTGTTCTCAAAGTACTGTGGTGAAAGCCCAGGCGGGGATCTCCCCACCATTTTACCGTGTCATCATACTTTTGCAGAGAAGGCATTTTTACAGTCAGGTTTAGGGTATTGTCGGGATAATTGTAAACAGTGATGGTATTTAGTCCCCTATTTGCGGTGAACAGATACTTTTGATCTGAGGATAGCTGGCATGCATATACGGAATCTAACATGGTCCATCTGGACGCCCTCAGAGCACGTAAATGGAAATGACCATTAGTGAAGATTGAGCCTCTGGTCATACTGTCCATAAAAGTACGCATGCGCTGTCTGGTTGCGCCTAAACGGGCCAGAAATTTGGGCTTTTCATCAATCATCCGAAAAGAGCTAAAATTATCCCTATCTATCATTACTATGGTGCCACTTGCACCGTTACAGTAAATTAATTCTTGTTCCGACAGACATACATCAGAGTTAATATGGGCATGCAGATCTTGACCCGCACTCCAGTGCCTCAGTACTTTTCCAGATACGGCATCAATTTCAAATACATATTCTTTAAACAGCGAAATAGCCCACTCATGCCAATCACCCGATTGTGGAAGAACTCGGAATGACAATGCATAAAATTTGTCTTCCGTTGGATGGCAAGCAACATGCCAACAAGTTGCTGGCAATTCAACCTTTCTAACCTCTTTAGTTTGCATATCTAAAATGCCAACTTCCTTTGCTTCACCTTCTTCCGGGTGATCCATACCACCGTATACTAAATATTTGCCAGAAGTCGTTTTTTTCATTGCATGGGGCACTTTAATGCCATGCTTGGTGATTGCTTTGGCGTTACTGAGATCATTAATATTAATGCTCCACAGACTTTCACCGATTGCAACAACAACCTCTTCATCACTCATCCATACAGCATGAGTGCTTCCCTTGATAGATGAATTCGTACTTTCATACCATAAAGTAGAAACTCTTCCTATTTCTTCCAAGGTGTGCGTATCGAAAAACATCAAATGTTGGCCTGTAGTTCCCAAAAAACCAACTTTCCCATTTGGGCTAACACTGACGGCATGGCCTCCCGCCATGCCATCATAGTATTTGATTCGATAATCATATTTTTTAGATTCAGGGTCATAATGGAACGCGCACATCCCTGCGCGCCCTTCTAGTCCATTGAGCCCATTACCATCTAAGGCAATATAAAAAGCATACGGAAACTCCATGCTACTACCGTGCCTCGCTACAATTATATCCGCTTGTCTTGTTCAATGACTTTGGTTTACCGGTAGTAACACTCTCGCCAGCATACATTTTAAGAACATTGCCTGAAGTATCATTCCAAAAGCGTCGGTACGCGCCTCTGGTTAACCACTCTCTATACCATTTCCAATTACTTAGGCCAAGTAACACCATGATTCTTGGCAATGGGAACTCTTGCAAAGCTGCGAATTCTAGCTTTGTGCCTTTACCATCATCACTGGGAGACAGCGCGAAATAACTGTCATCAATTACAGTTGAGGCATTCGGGCTACACACTGTTTTCATCCAGTTAATAACCTTCTTTTCTTCGTATTCTTGAATCTCGAGTTTGTAGACGTCGAGTTCATCTTTTCCTAGAAATGCTGAATAGTTTGGTTGCGCTAACGCGGCGATTCTTTCAATTTGCAGTGTCGGACGGCCTTGGTCATCTCGTTTAAAGACTTCTGTATTAATCCCTAATACATCTCTAAAACAATCCCCAACGCGACTGATATCGACTTTTTCGATCATATCTTCATATGGAATATTAACGATCCGTTCGCCGTAAAACTGCACCCGAAGTTCACCATTAAAATCAATAATCCACTTCATCCCTTTTTCTCTAAAGGGTATTTCTTCGAGATTCTTAACAACTTGTTCTATTTGCGCCTTGCTGTACTCAAAGCCTTCTTCCTTGAAAGCACTGCAATCTAAAGCAATCGGCAAGAGTTTCTGTTGGATAGACCCCTTAGCAAGCATTATTCGAATAGCTTTAAAAATAGCTTTAGGTGATATATCTGATAGCAAATTCCCCATAGGCACAGTTTCATCAGATGCATGCTTAGCGTACAAACTATCTCTTTGTTCTTTAGTTCTGGGATATTCCCAGGTATCGGCAGGTTTGTTTTGGTTGCTCATATCATTCCCCTTAGATTTAATGATGTTTCGCCTGTTCCTAGACAACTCAGTTGCCACAGCATTAAGACTCAGGCACTTAACTCCAGCATCGCCCCCTGTGTAGCGTCACTAAATTGGACGCCCTTACCAAATAGACCAATCAATATTTGTTTCGTTACATCGGTTAATACTCTAACAGCGACAGGATTTACAATGCTCTCTAATGAAGGTATGCCGAAGTCAAAGTCAACGATAAGTGCAACCTTTACATCACTACCCTGCTGTTCAATATTCCAGGTCCCCATAAACTCTTCGAAGTCGCCATCAATCTGTTCGAATTCCATCTTTAGCTCTTCCCGTTTAAACCAATCTCGCTCAGTCCACTTAAGCAGTCCATTACGAAATTTAACAACCCAACTGCTTTCAGCTTCTTTGCCGGTTTCCCGATGCATTTCTACACTGACAACCGTATCGACCAGATCTACGTAATGACGAAAATCGGACAAGGTGTCGAATACGGTATTTGCACTGGTACCAGTTATAACTGCATGAATTTCCACACGTCGCATAACTAACTAACTCCAACTGAACTTAAACTTGGGTATTGCTCTGACAAAGCGATACATGCGCTTCTGAACGCTTCTAATAAAAACGCAACTTCACTTTGGCTCATCACAGCAGATGGAGTAAAACGCAAAACAGCGCCCGCATTTAACGAATAATTGACAATTAAATATCGTTCTATTAGCTCCGCGATCAGTGCTCCTGCTAAACCAGGAGAGTGGAGCTCAACCCCTATGAGCAAACCAACACCGCGTATTTCCTTAACCAGATGAGGACAATACTGCGTTACAATTTCTTGCAATCCCTCCTTAATTTGTAGCCCCAGTATCTCCGCTTTATGTACAAGCTTCTCTTTCTCTATGGCTTCAATAGCTGCTTTAACCGCAGCCATTGCAATCGGCGCACCAGAGAAAGTTGAGGTGTGAATAAAGGGATCACGATTGAAAGCTTTGAAGACGTCAGGCGTAGCAACCATAGCCGACACAGGTACTATGCCACCCGACAAGCCTTTACCACAAAGCATGATGTCTGGCGTAACCTGTTCAAAATCAGCGCCCCACCATTTACCAAGACGGCCCATGCCGGTTTGAATCTCATCGAAGATAAGCAGTGCATCATACTGCTCACATAGATTCTTAACGGCAGTTAAATAACCAGTTGGAGGAACACGTACCCCGCCTTCTCCCTGTATCGGTTCCATAATAACTGCCGCTTTGGGGCCAGTTTTCAAAGCATTTTCTAGCGCCTTAATATCACCAAATTTGATGCTGCTCACGTCGTCTAATAATGGACGGAATGGATTCTGATAAACCTCATTCGCAGTTACGCTCAAAGCACCCATAGTTTTTCCGTGATAACCATTTACAGTGGTAATCAAGCGGGTTCTTCCCAGAGTCCGACACAATTTTATCGCCGCTTCAGCCGCTTCCGTACCGGATCCGGCAAAATGTACATGCCGCAACCCTTTGGGTGCAATTTTAATCAATGCTTCTGCCGCTATAGCTGCAGTCGGTTCGAGTAATATGCGTGACGATACGGGGTTGGTTTGAATTTGCTGAATTACTGCCTGCTCTACATGAGGATGACGCGCACCATGTATAAATACGCCATAACCGCCAGCATTAAGATACCTTGCGCCATTGGATGTGTTTATCTATACTCCTTGTGAGCTAACTTCCAAATCTGTCCCAAACACATCGGATATTTTTGCTCTGCCCTTAGATAAGTACTGCCTGCAAAGATGCAAAATATGCTCGAAGTCATGATTTGAAGCTGATACGTTATCTAGTTTACCTTCCATCTTGATTCATTCCATTGTGAGTACGTTGCCTAAAAACCAACTGTGTAAACCATTGATCGCACTCACTCGAGAAGGAGGATGAAAGCTGATGGCTTGGGCAGCTGAGGAGAGATAGGAAATTTCATGGGATTTAATGAATGCAATGCCACCAAGCAATTCTACTGACTTAACAATGCTTCTTTGAATTGCATCTGTAACCTGGTAACGGGCTATCAGTGAATGAGCGAGGCATTCATTGCGGTCTAGTCCGTCATCAAGTGCTTTGGCAACCGAATCCAATAACATTGCCACGCCTTTTAGTTCAGTAGCAAGTGACACACGGGCATTTGCATCGCCTCGATCGTTGTCAAAAACCCTCTGGGCCAATGACATTGCAACTCCCAGGTAGCTGGTGGTTAACAGTAGCTCGAACCAGATAAATCCATAGGTTTGAAGGTCATCAAGCTTGCCTTCGAATTCCAGCCCAAGTTCAAAAACCAGATCGGGGTGGACTTCCACATTGTCTAATACCAAAGCATCTGATTCGGTGCCTGCTAAAATTGTATTTTTCCAAAATGGCTCTACCGAAATGCCGGCAGTTTTAGCGGGAATAAGCGCAACACCAGTAACGCTGTGCTGACCCTCTTTTTCAAGTTTGACGCTAGCAGTTATAAGATCCATGGAGCGAGCTAAACTACAAGGTTGTTTGCGCCCACTCACCAACCAGTTTTTGCCATCCCAAACTGCTCTCATAGTTGGTTCTAGAATGCTCTGTCCGGCCCGTCCTTCCGCAAATGCAGAGCACATGAGCAGTTTGTCCCTTGCGATACCATCCAGTAACATCCATTCCGGGCCATCGCTATTTCTTGAAAGTTCGATTAGACTCGCGAGTGAAAACTGGTGCATTGTGGTACAAAGAGCCAGTGATGGCGCTTTGGATGCAATAGCCCGTGTAAGCCTTATCATATCGTGAGCACTTACGCCGGCACCGCCAAAATCCGATGAGATTAACAGACCTGCACCACCGGCCTCCTTATACCAACTGATACTGGGGTTCTGATCACCTTCGAGAGTCTCCAGTGGTGTTGCCTCAAGGTGTGCATACAAGCCGGGTAGATAACGCTCGAGTAACTCTATCTCTTGCCCTAACAGTTTCATTTCACATCCTCTTTAGAGGCAACGTACTCAAATACAGCTTTCCTTGGTTGTATGCCATGACCAATGCTAACGCCTTGTAGATGCGTTGTTCTTAATAACGGATAATTAAGCTCTCCAAATGGTCCTCCGGTAAGGCCGGTTCCTCCATGAGTCCCCAGCCAAGGTACAAAGCCAATATGTGAATCGTTTATTTTGAGTAGGCCACCGTTATTAACTTGTCGTACTACACGCTCTATCGTCTTTTCACTGCTAGTCCAAAATGAATTGCGCAGGCCATACTCATTAGAATTTATGAATTCAATGACACGACCCAGACTCTCGTCGTCCTCTTCTGGTTCGATGACAATCAGGGGCAATAGCGGAAAGAAGGTCTCTTTTTGTACACATTCAATTTTACGTGCGCCTTTTAGACCGTCGATTCTAAGCAAAGTTGGAGACAGGAAAGGTCCAGTTGGAGATTCAGTGTTGTCAAGTTCAACTCTGACACCTCCACTGAGTACTTTGCCACCTGCTTGAACTGCATCATTCAAAAATCTAAAGAACTCCTCTGTTCTGAGTACTGGGGACAGCAAAACATCCTTTTCCTCAGGCAAGCCGGGCCGTATCGCGCTAGGGCCTGTTAACACTAATTAGCCGGTCAGCGATCAATGAAAAGTTGATGAAGAACTTAAAAACGACATCCAACTTATCAAATCGACTAAATATTCTTCGGAAACCTTTCAAGCGGCGAAACAGACGCTCTACTTCATTT